>JBAXDB010000001.1:0-77036 GCA_037141135.1 bacterium
ACTACCACCTCCACACGAGCCTGTATATGACGTAAGTTGCCGCGGAGCTGGAATGCGTCCCGTTAATGCCCCTTGTAACGCTCCAAGATGGACTGGAAGGTGTCCTCGGAAATCAGCGGATCCTCCTTCCCTGTTGTCTCATCGCGATGCTCACGCAGTGCCTTCGCGCAATCCACCATGCGGGTTACATTTCCCGGCCGGTGTTGGGCAATATGTGAGCTGAGTTTATGATGCACCTCATCCCCCATGATGGTGTTCGCAACTCCATGGGTTGTAACAAGGATCTGGCAGCACACAACTTTTCCGCCCTTCACGCAGGGGAGCAATTCCTGAAATACCACCGCCTTCAAGGCGTACGCGAGTGAACGCCGTCGCTCGCGGGAGACCAGCGAGGGAACTTCGTCCACGGAATGGGCCTGTGCAGTGGAAATCACCAATTGGCCGCGGACCGCAGCCTGAATGGCAGCCTCCGCGCTCTCGCTATCCCTCATCTCGCCAATGGCGATCACGTCCACATCTTCGCGGGTGGCGGCCGCGATCGCGCGGGGAAACGACACCACGTCCCGCCCGATTTCCCGTTGCCGGATCAAGGCGTTGTGCGATTCGAATGTTTGTTCAATGGGGTTTTCGATGGTGATGATATGAAGCCGGCCCCTGGTCAGGTCACGGGCCGACATGTTGAGATATTGGATCATGGCCGCCATGGTGGTGGACTTACCCTCGCTTGCCCCGCCAGTGACCAATACCAACCCCTTTGGTATGCAGGCGATGTCCTCCAGCATGCTGGGGAGGTAGAGTTCGCGAATAGTCTTTGGTATTGGCGGCAAAACGCGAATCGAGGCACCCACGGTCCCCCGATTGTATGACAGATTTACCCGGAAGTTACCCACCTTTTCAATAAAATAGGAGGTGTCTGAATCCCTTTCCTTCCAAAAAGATTCCTGCTGGGCCGTACTCAACAGGCTTAATGAAAGGGCTTCCACCTTATCCATGGCAAGGGCATCCATGGGCTGCCGCTCAAGCATGCCATCAGGCATCCGGTACACCGCCGGCATATCAGCCGCCATATGTACCTCTGAAGCCCCCTTGTTCCGGGCATCAGTCAGGATCTTCCGCATGTTCTGCTCAGATTCTTTCATCGGCATGCTTCTCCCCTTGAATATGTTTAAAAAACAACATTCTACGCCCCTTCACCATGCCGTCAAGAACGAGTTTCAACCGGAAACGAGCAGGAAACGAGCAGAGGCGCCATGCGCCCATCTGCAAGCATATCATGTTGCAGTGAAAATATTTAGCGAACCTTATTCTGACTTACCGCGTTTATATATTCAAACGTTTTCCCACGACGCGGGTCTATGTCATCCCCGAAGGCAAGATGGATGTCGAGTACTGGCTGAGAACCACATTCAACAAGGACGGGACGACGAGTTACCGGAGCCTGTATGAGGTTGAGTTTGGTTTGCCGCACCGGTTCCAACTCGACATCTATGCGCGCACCGACCAATCCGGGAGCGATGGAGAAATTTACAACAGTGAACAACTGGAACTCCGCTACGCACTGGCCGATTGGGGGGTACTGCCGGGGAATCCGGTCATATATCTGGAGTGGATCAGACATGACAGACGGGATCAACCTGACCAGATTGAACCCAAGATTCTATTTGGGGGGGAATTGGCCCCGAGCTGGCACTGGGGTGTGAACTTTGTTGCAGAATGCCAGACCGGGGGCGACCTGGAACGGGAATACCAGTTATGCAGCGGGCTTAGCTATGCCGTAAGGGACTATAAGCTGGCCGTCGGCGCCGAATGCAAAGCGGCGTTCACCGATACCAAGGAAGACCGTGGAACATTCGAAAACAGCGTTTTGCTCGGCCCCAGCATCCAGTACCGCCCCTTTCCCCAGATGACCATAAACGTGGCTCCGCTTATGGGGGTGACCGCAGATTCTCCCGACGCCCAGCTCTGGTTTAATGCGGGATGGGAGTTCTAACCAAATTCTGTCAATTCTGCGGTGATATCAATCGGGTCACAGCGGCGAAGACAAAAAAAGAGGCCGGAGTTTAAGAGCCCGTCGCACCCCCCTTTTGCGGCGAACTCAACTGCTCCGGCCTCCTGCAAAGCATTAACCAAGAACTATGTACTCTTAGTTGAAGCAAACGATGTGCCGGAACAAGACGGGGGTGCGGTTTGACAAAGTCTTTACATTCACATCTTTAGCCGGTCGATAAACCGCGATAAAACGTCAAGGAATTATCAAAAGCCGTGTCAAAGGGGTGGGGCAGGTGTGATACAGAGACGCCATGTCTCAACTGTGAGATTTTTCCACGGTCTCGTGCCTCCCCTCACTAAGGTGGGGTGGCTGGTGATTGTTTTTTTTGTCCAATTCAAGTTGAAACGCTTCGATTGCTGCCCGGATATCCTTTTTGTCTTCGATCGCCTTGTCTTCATAGAGGGCAGCCTTGGCTATAGCGTTGGCGGCATGTGATGATTTGTCTTTCTGATTCATGATGTAACTTCCACGTATATTCGGGACTCACTCAACTCGCTCTTTCCATGCATCACCCACCTCATAATCTCTATTTTCATGAAATCTGATCTTTTTTAGGGGTTCGCACAATCAGGGATTCCCTGATTATGCACATGAATAAACCTGATCAAGGTTTACCTTCAGGAATGATCGGGTGTTTTTCCCTGCAGTAGGGGGATTTAAAGAACTACTTTTGATCCCCGCTTGTCCCCGCGCTCCACAGTGAGCGTGCAACAAATGGATATTAAACTCTCACGCAAATAGAACAACTACAAACTACCGGGCGCAGTCGGTAGACTGCCGAAAAACAGGGATACTATAAATGTCGTGCACCCGCGTCGCGTTGTTGACTTGCCGGTTTTAACGAAATCACGCATTATGTTAATTTATTGGCCCGTGATGGTTGTCTGGGTGTTGAAATTAAATTAAAGGAAAATATCTTATGGCGAACAGTGCAGTTTCAAACGAGTCTTTGGGTGGCGAAAAGAAGGTCGAGTATAAAGGCAGGAAATTGGCCGTGGCGCTTGTCGGCTGCGGGGGTATTTCCGAGCTCCACCTGAAAACTCTTGCCGCGATGCCGGAAGTCGAAATTGTGGCGGGCGTGGATAACAATCCCGAGCGGCTGGCATTGATTCAGGAAAAGTACGGCATCAAGAAAGTCTATAAGGACTGGAAGGTCATGCTGAAGGAAGTCAAGCCGGATGCCGTGGATATCTGTACGCCCAATGGCGTGCATGCCCAGCCGGCGATCGACGCTTCCAATGCGGGGTGTCACGTCATCACCGAAAAGCCCATGGCCATGACCACGGCGGAATGTGTCAAGATGATCGCGGCGGCCAGGAAGGCTGGCAAGGTCCTTGTGACCGGTTTCCAATATCGCTATCACCCCGTCACCCAGATGATCAAACGTTTCCGTGAAGAAGGCCAATTCGGCAATATTATGTTTGTGAAGTGCCAGGCGCTGCGTCGTCGTGGAATTCCCAACTGGGGTGTTTTTGGCCAGAAGGCACTGCAGGGTGGCGGGCCGATGATTGACATCGGGGTGCACGTCATCGAGATGGCTCACTATGCCATGGGTTGTCCGCGTCCGGTGGCTGCCACGGGTAATGTGTGGACCTATATGGGCAACAAGAAGAGCAATGTGGTCAGTTGCTGGCCAAACTGGGACTGGAAGACCTATACCGTCGAAGATCTGGCCATTGGGCATATTCGCTTCGAAAACGGGGCGGTCCTGCACATTGAGGCGAGCTTTGCCGCCCATATCGAGAAGGATATCTGGAATTTCAACATGATTGGGGATAAGGGCAGCTGCAACTGGGATCCCGCCGCCGTGTTTACCGACAAGGCTGGCACGATGGTCAACATGACTCCGGCGTGGTTGCCACATGCTGACTTTCCATCGATGTTTGCCACCAAACTGAAGAACTTTGTGGATGGCTGTCTCAAGGGCACACCGCTTGAAGCTCCGGGTGAAGACGGGTTGGCCGTGCAAAAGATGCTTGAAGGTGTGTACCGCTCTGCCGCCGCTGGTAGAGAAGTTAAGATCGACTAATCGTGGATATTCTGGCTCACGCACTTTATGGGGCAACGTTTTGCAGTCGCACCGGCTTCGCTGGTGGTCGTCAGCCTGCAGCGTTACCCCGTGAGTGGTGGCGGGATGGATCTGTCTGGGCAGCGGCCGGTTTTGGTGTGCTGCCGGACATGACTTCGATCGGGTTATATTTCATCCAACTCCTTTTTCGCGGGGATTCGCCTTCTTTTCACAATCTGCCGCCTTATGTATATATTCTCTACCATTCTACGCACAGTCTGGTGATCTTCGGCTTGATCATGGTCTTTCTGTGGGCGGTGATTCGTCCACTTGTCATTCCTGTTCTTGCCTGGCCGCTTCACATCATCATGGACAGTGTCTCTCATGGAGATGGTCGGTGGCAGACGCTGATGTTCTATCCCGTTTCAGATTGGCACTACCATGGACTAAACTGGTGGCAGCATCCCGGCTTGATCTCATTTTACTGGTTAACCCTGCCGGTACTCTGGCTGGGCCTCTATCTCTGGCGCAGATCTTGAAATGAGCAGTTAAACAACGAAACACGCGAAAATAATAATCCTTTTCGCGAATTGCGGGCGTTTTCGTATCTATGGCACCTCAAGTTCTACACAGGCGGCTTCCGTGGAGCTCCTTAAATAGAGGCGATGACCGACCAGTGCCGGGTGTGACCACATCTCGGGAAGAAATTCATCCTTTTTGGAAAACACTTGGGTGGGTTGGATCGTGGTTCCAGGCGGCAAACCGAACATGTATATGCTCCCCGAAAGTGCGGAGGCCAGGATTCCCGATGGGCCAGCGATCAGGCTCATATATCGAGTGTAATAATTGTCAGAGGACTCCCAGACAGGGGCAAGTTTGGAGGCCACCCGCAGGACGTGAATCCCTGCTTGATCCGCGCCCCAGACTAAGCCGTCGAGCAAAACCGGTGAACTGACATCTGGTGCGAGTCGTTGAGATGTTGACCAAGGCTTTGGACGGATGCTGCCATCATCATTAAAACCATACAGGCGTGTTCCATTATTTTCAGTGGAGACAAGAAGCATATCACCAACTTTCGCCGGGGTGGGTACGTTGAAATCGTTCGGGACGGGAGGGACAAGCCGCCACAGGCGTCGCCCCGTTTCCGGATCCCAGCCGCCCAGTGAGTCGCTGTCATGTCCGACAATTTGTTGCAGCCCACCGAGGTTGGCGAAAATGAAACTGCCATACGATGGCAGGGAGCCAGGGCAACGCCAGACCTCACGTCCGTTCTGACGGTTCAGGGCGACCAGTCCCGAGCGCTTGTTGCCTGTCTGAATAATGAGCCGGTTACCAATGATCAGTGGCGTTCCGCAAAATCCCCATGTCGGGACAGTGCCGCCATAGCACTTGATCAGGTTGATATGCCAGAGAACCGCGCCGGTTCCGAGATCCACGCACAAGAGATCCCCAAGCGCGCCACTCAGGTAAACCTTGTCTCCGACGATCACCGGCGTGGCTCGAGGCGCGCTGGTGTAGTCCATTTCCGCCGCGGCAGGGTAAGAGACGGTCCAGAGGGTTTCACCGGTGTCAGTCCGCAAACAATGCCATAAGTCTTGATCGGCTGTTTCGGATTTATCCGGGATGATCACTTTGTCGGGGGTTGCCGCAAGTCCACCCAAACTCTGGCCCTGAAGCGGGTGTCGCCAGATCACACGTGGGAGGGTAGAGCGTATTGCCGGTAGATTTTCCCGGAAAGCATCCCGGGCCAACGAGCCGCGCCAGTCCGTCCAGCCCGGGGTGGTCGATTGGGCGGCCGCGGATGTGGTCATGATAAATCCATCACGGGTTTCCAGCCGTTCCCGTAACCTGCGGCTTCGGGCGATTTTATTCAGGGCGCGCCTGAGTCCCGCCTCATCGGCTGGCTTGAGTTCGGCTGTTGCGAAAACGCCGACGAACGGGACAGGATCGGTGCGGCCTACGATTCGCAGGGAACCACTTTCTGCAGCCCCACAGGCCGCAAGGAGAGGCCAGGCATAATCTGAGATCACCGCGGCGTCAGCTTCCTTTTTAAGGACTTTCTGGGCCGCGGCGGTGCAGGGATCTGCCTCGGGCGGATCGGAGGAGACGGGGAGCCCGAAGGTATTGAGCAGGGCAAGTGCGGCGGAATGTTTTTCGGACGAGTCTGAAGGACCAAACAGAATGGTTCTTCCCGCTAGATCCGGTACCGCACGAGCCGGATCCTCCTGCCGAACGACAAAAAGCCCTTGCAGGGTGGTTTTGCCGTTAAGATCGGACAACATAGCCAGGCGTCGTGCGGGATGGCTCTTTGCCCGGGAATTCATTTCAGCCACAGAGGTTTTGCCGATAAAACAATCCGGCCAGCGTCCGGCGCGTTGGCTGGCACTCTCCGGTGTCTGGCTAAAGACCAGTTCAACGGGTCGGTTGATCTCGCGCGTCACGAGTTCGGCTACCAAATGGTAGTCCCGCTGGGCATAACTCTTGATGCAGGGACAGGCGTTCTCAAAGGCCAGCGGGTCACCTACGGCAAGCAGGAAAGCAGGGGCTGTAGGCTTAAGATCCCGGTCGCGGGAAAACCAGTTTCCCCATGAGGTAGCAGGAATGCCATGGAGAAGCATCAGAACGGTCAAGCCTGTAATGATGAGCAGGTTCCGGCGTGGCGTCGGATATGGCATGAGGGTGCTCCCAGTCCTTATGGCTTGGAGTTACGAGTTAGCACATGAATCATGTGTTTATCCGTATCGAGCATATACACGAGGCTGGCGTCTCGGTTTACCGCCACAGTGACACGGACGCAGCCGGAAATTCCTTTGACAATGCCAACCCGGTCAAGAAGCTTGCCCTCTGCGGAAAAACGGTTGATACAGCATTGGGCGGATTCGGAAACATAGAGAGAACCATCGGGACCGACACACACGTTTTTGGGTTCGCAGCAACCGTTGAAATAACTATCCTTGTTCTGCTTGTCCTTCCCGAACCCTCCGGTCTTTTTCCCGGCTCGGTCATATTTGACGACCATGGACTCGCAATTGGCTGCCAGGTAGATTGTGCCGTCTTTTGCGGTGATATCCATTTGCCCGCAGCAACCATTGAGTCCCTTGATGATGGGGATTATGCCTTCAAGCGTGCCGTTCATTCGATAGACGGTAAAGCCTGTGTTGGCCCTGGCGCAGACAAAGATGTCGTCACCCATGGCCCCGACTGAGGCGACATCGCACATGCGGCGAATGCGTTGTGCAATCTCGGCTTTGGACTGGCTTTTACCCTTGATGGCTGGCATTGGCGGAATAGGCAGGTCGGAGGCTAACAGTACTTTCCCGGTGGCATCCAGCAGCGCCACGCGGCCGGAACCAGCGACGACCATGGTTCCATCGGTGCGGCAGGCGACGACCTGTGGCGCAAAATCGAGACTCCATTTAGAGAGGAGTTTATCCGCCGGGGAGATTACGCGCAGGCAATTTTCAGCCTGGTCGCAGGCTACAATGTTGTCGTTGCGATCCAGGCAGAAGGAGCTCAGTGATTTTGAGCGGGTATCCCTGTTATTTCCGATCAGACCATTATCGGTATGGGTCATGTCGGAAGCGGCCGCGATGAAGGCCGCCAAACTGATGCCAAGAGCCAACAGAAACGATTGTTTATTCATGGATTATCCTTCTCCTCGTCAACTGCTTCTAGTTTCACTTCCACCGGTGGGGACTGATCGAGAGCAGACTGTTTCAGTGAGTCATAACCTTCGTAACCGATCCGGATATCGCGGATGATCCCCGCCGCATTGATGAAAAATGTAGTTGGGATCGAGTCGACTTTTCCGAACGGAGCCGGAAGATTGGTGGTGGCAACAAGGGGGTAGTGGAGGGCGCTGTTGGTGGTGTACTCGCCGAGGTCGGCAAGGTCTTCGAATGTCACGGCGAGAACGTGCAGTTCCTGTGTGGAGACTTCAGAAACCAGTTGATTGAAGTCCGGAACCGCTGCAATGCAAGCAGGATGCCATGATCCCCACATATCCACTACGACGGGGTGTCCTTTCCAGTCTGAGGTGCGGATGGTTTGACCATCCAGTGAGGAAAGAGTCATTTCCGGAACTGGTTTGCCGATCCACTCGGAGGGATCGAAGGAGTCTTCCCTAATTCCGTAATTCAGTAACAGAGGCCTGATAAAGATCCAGAAATAAATCAGCACGGCGGCAGAAAGCGCCAGGCCGACGGCAGACAGACCTATACCCCAGCCTGCGAAGGCGCGATGTGTACAGCCCCGTTTTAGATGGATGATTCCAAAAATCAAACCGATCAAGCCGACAAGGCCGCCTATGACGAAAAGACCGGTAATAAAAGCAATGAGGCCCAGTACGAAACTGGTGATGGCGAGAGCGCCGGAGGCGGAATTATTTGACATTATGGGTGGCGGTAATATCTGCTCATTCATAATCATCTCCTGATGAACTGGATACTACTTTTGGGGTGGTATGAAGTCAAGGGCAGCTACGGACGGCTTCAGCTTTGGACTTTCAACTCGGTACTTTGCACTCATTCCAGTTTTCGCAGATGACTGCGGATTTCATCCAGACGGTCATCGGGCGAAGCTGATTTCAGGCGGGGAAATCGACCGCCTGGCAGCATCAGGTAGTCGTTCTGGCGTTTGAGCATAAGCTTGGCGTCCTCAACTTCAATGACTTTGATTTTCTTGCCTGCCGCCAGAATGCGGATTTCAGCGAGCTTGAGCAGCCGCTCGCATTCGGCGGGGATCGGTCCAAAACGGTCGCGGAAGCTGTTGCGTAGTGTGCGCACCTCTTTGACAAACCCCGTCTCGGCAATCCGGCGGTACATCCCCACGCGTAGACGCTCGTCCTCGATGTAGGTGGCCGGTATGATGGCGGAGTGGCTGGCGCCGGTGTCTGAGGGGGATAGGCTGAGAAAATCGAAAATAAGATCCACATCAATGACAGGCGGCAGAGGCTCGCCTTTCTTCTGGGCGATCGTATGACGGAGAAGCTGGCAATAAAGACCGAAGCCGACGGCGGCGATATGGCCGCTCTGACTGGCGCCCAGCAGATTGCCGGCGCCACGGATCTCTAGATCGCGCATGGCCAGCCGGAAGCCGGTGCCGGCGCCGGAGTATTGCTTGATCGCCTGAATGCGTTTCCGCGCCGTGGGATCCACATGGGCCTGGGTCGGTAACAGCATATAGGCATAGGCCTTGTGCTTGGAGCGTCCGACCCGGCCTCGCAATTGATAGAGTTCCGCAAGCCCGAAGCGGTCTGCGCGGTCAATTAGAATGGTATTGGCATTGGGAATGTCCAGCCCGCTTTCGATAATGGTGGTGCAAAGCAGGACATCGAATTCACCTTGTGAGAATTCGCGCATGATCTCTTCCAACGCGCCCGCTGCCAACTGGCCGTGGCCAACCCCAATCCGGGCTTCGGGAACCAGGCGCTGGATCCGTTCGCGCAACCGTTCAATACTATGTACCCTGTTATGCAGGAAGAAGACCTGGCCCTCCCGGTTCAACTCACGCAGGATGGCCTCGCGTATAACCGCATCGGAGTCGGGTGTAACGATGGTTTCAACAGCCAGCCGGTCCTGGGGCGGCGTCTGGATGGTACTCAAATCCCTGGCCCCGGTCATGCTCATGTAAAGCGTGCGGGGTATCGGAGTGGCGGTGAGGGTCAGGACGTCCACCAGCCGTCGGATATGTTTGAAGCGTTCCTTGTGGAGAACACCGAACTTCTGTTCCTCATCAATGATTACCAACCCGAGATCCTTGAAGGCAATCGTCGGTTGAATCAAGGCATGCGTGCCGATCACGATATCTACCTTGCCCTCCGCCAGACCCTGAATCACGCGACTGCTTTCACCGCGGGTGCAGAAGCGGCTGAGCATTTCGATCCGGATGGGAAAGGGGGCCATGCGCTCGGTGAAGGTCTGGAAATGCTGCTGGGCAAGAATGGTGGTGGGGACGAGGACAGCAACCTGTTTGCCGGCCATGACGGCCTTGAACGCCAGACGGATGGCCACTTCGGTCTTTCCATAGCCCGCATCACCACACAGGAGTCGATCCATGGGCCGTTTGGACTCCATATCCTTTTTCGCTTCCCGGATGGCCGATTCCTGGTCATCGGTTTCCTGATAAGGGAACGAGGCTTCAAGTTCATGTTGCCAGGGGTTATCCGGTGGAAACGCGAAACCTTCCTGGGAATCCCGGGCCGCCTGAATTTCGAGCAGGGAGGATGCCATGTCCTGCACCGCATGCTGGGCGGCGAGTTTCTCGTGAATCCAGCGTTTTCCGCCAAGCTGGTGCAGTGCGACCGAGTGTTTACCCACGCCCACATAGCGGGTCAGAAGATGGGCATGAGCGACTGGGACATATAGCTTGGCGCCTTCGGCGTATTCAATGCACAACGCTTCCTGAAGCTGGTTGCCCACGGTAATTTCACGCAAGCCGAGGTACCGGCCAACGCCATGATCGATATGCACCACCAGATGGCCCGGTTCCATGTCCGTCCAATCTGTAATTCTGGCACCCCAGCCTGTCTGAGTCTTGCGGGTGGGCATACGTTTCCGCTGAATCTTGCGGCCATAAAGGTCCGGTTCGGCCACAACCATCAGATTGAACTCGGCACTTGCGAAGCCACCGGTCAGCGGTGCCATGATGATATCCGGTTTGGACCCCGTGAAGATTGGAGCGTAAACGTCTTCAAAACGGGCATGAGTCCCTTCACTATCAAAGAAGAAAGCCGTCCTGGTGCCGTTGGCGAGGCTTGAGGCAGTGGTGGTTAGAAAACGGCGGCGGCTGGTCTCAATGGCATCCGGATGCAGGACGTGCCGGCCGGTAATGGAGGGGAGGGGCTCCACGGGTTGAAAATCAAGCGAGAGCAGGGGACAGGTCTCATCCGGGCGGGAGCCCATGAAGACCTGTCGCAAGGCCGGGCGTGCCAACAGGGCGGCCTCCATGGCGGCGAGTCGTTCGACATAGGCGCCAGCTTTGGCTTCCCTAACGGCTTCCTCGTAAATGGCGGCGTGAGACAGGATGGAGTCCTTATCAGCCCACACGACAATCATATCATGGTCCCCTCCTTGGAGGGGTAAGGGGTGGGTTCTCCTTTTCAAGTGGTCAAATAGAAACGCGCGATTCTCCGCCTTGGCGCGCAGGAGTATCCATTCGCTGGCGGGTGGGAGGATGGCCTCCGTCACCGGGGCCAGAGAGCGTTGTTCGGCGGGGTCAAAGGTGCGGAGCGACTCTACCGTGGAACCGAAGAATTCGATACGCAGCGGCCAGGGACTGGTCAGTGGCCAGATATCGAGGATTCCCCCGCGCAGGGCGGCATCCCCTTGAAACTGGACTTCAGCCGAGAAGGAATAGCCGCTCTGTTCCAGGTGAGTGATTAATTCAGTCGGGTCGACCTCATCGCCGGTTTTCAGGGTTCGGGTATGAGCCAAAAACGCCTCGCGCGACAAGGTCCGTTCCATGAGCGCCTGGGCGCAGGTGGCGATGACACGTGGTATGCCAGATACCAGTGAGGTCAAGGTGTCCAGACGGGCACCCATGACGCCAAGATCCGGTGAGGTGGCGGTGTTGGTGGGGAGCACCTCCCAACTCGGGAAGACGAGGGGTGGAAGGGTGTCGGGCGGGGTCAGGGATTGAAGATTGCGCGCCATCCACTCCAGAGTACGGGGACCGTCGGCGATCCATAGGACAGTTGAGTGTGACCAACGTGCAAGTTCCCAGACCAGCCAGGCTTCGGCGGCGGAGGGGACATCGGGAATATGAATGAGTTTAGCCCGGGAAAAAGCCTCCGCGAGCTTTGCTTGCAGTCGGCTTTCAATAGCTTTTTCCCAGAGAAAATAACTCATGCTTCAATCATACCGGAAGAGAATAAGGCGGTCAAAGACGCTCTGTAACTGCAATCCTTGCCATTCTGGCTGGCTTCATGCACATTTGTGGCGTGCAAAAGGCCAAAAAGCGGAAGCCCTGGTTCTTATACCTCATTGAGTGTGAGGATAAGAGCATTTACACTGGCATCGCTGTGGATGTCACAGCACGTTATGCTGCTCACCAAAAGGGGACGGGCGCCCGTTACATGCGCGCTCATCCTCCGCGAAAGCTGCTGGCGGTGGTCGAATATACCAGTCGTTCCGCCGCCTCGCAGGCTGAGTATATGATCAAGCAAATGACGGCAGGGCAGAAGAGGGACTTTGCACGTAGTGCAAAGTCAGTGGGCAGTTGACAGTAGGCAGTTAGCAGTATGCAGTTGCCCATTCTTAGTTCTGGTATTTAATTTTTGCCTACTGCCCACTGCCTACTGCTTACTGTCAACTGGCATAATCTGAGCCACCATCTCAATATTCAGGTTCTGGCGCTGGCCGGATCGATCTACACCGATCAGAAAGCGGGAATAAAACTCCTGGTTCTGGCCACCCCCACCGATGGTGAAGGGGACCCCATCACTAACGACCACTTCCGTGCTGAGCGTTTCAAAACGGGTGCGATAGGGTGAATTATCCACAAGGCCGCTCAGTTCAGGTGTGAGTTTGACCCGAATCATCGGTCCATCACCGATGACAGTAGGTTCTATGACCAGATAGGAGCCTACTCGCTGCCATTTCACCTGTTGTTCGATAATCCGGTGATGGAAGCCGTATTCCATGATCCAGTCGATATAAGGAACGTCCTCACCAATGGAAAGCGAGGCTTGTTTTCCGCTGATGACCATCAGCTGTTGCCGGGTATTTGAGCTGGTGGAGCTGTGTTGGTCGATCACAGATGGGGTGATGTGAATAGTGGATCGCATGCCGCCTTGTCCGGAATGTATGATGCGTCCGCTCCCTGCCACAGAGGCTCCCGATCGATCGCTATCGCCGGTTCCCTTGAAGGTAACCGTGACGCTAACATTTTTCTGCGGGACATTTAGTTGTTTAACCATCATGGCGATCGTGGCGTGTTGGTTGCTGGAGGCGAGTACCAGAAGTTGGCGGGTACTCCGGTCATAGACGACATGGATATCATTTCCCAGCATCCCTTTGATCATTTCAATGGAACTCGGACCATCGGCAAATCCGAGGGGGTAAGCCTTGAATTCCGGAGTGGTTGTGATGATGTTGGTGGTTGCCCAAGTTGGTATGATCAGCCCCATTAATAAGATGATACAAAGACCCAGCAGTAATTGTGTTTTCACGTGTCGCCTCCCTTGCTGGTGTCATTATCATCCTGTTCCAGCGGTGAAGCAATGTCTTTTCCATCGATGTGAAAAGTCGGCACGATCTGTGTAGCTGCCGCTCTGTGAGCGGCAAGGCCAGTGAGTGGGGACGTTTTTGGTTCGAGTTTTTAAATACGCTCCTATACTCTGCCGTTATGAATTTGCAGCATGGCATATTTGTTACTGGAACGGATACGGCTGTGGGAAAAACCTTTGTATCTGCGGGGATCCTTGCGGTCTTCAGGGCGGCGGGCAGGAATGTGGTGCCGATGAAGCCGGTCCAGACCGGGTGTCAATTGAGAAAAGGCACCTTGATCCCACCAGATTTGATGGTTTCACTTAAGGCTGGGGGCTTGCGCGTTTCTGCAGCCGACAGGGCAGATATGGCTCCGTACTGCTTTAAGCCCGCTTGCTCGCCTCATTTAGCTGCCAAATTGGCTGGCACGCGCATTTCCTTGAAACGCATTGAGATTGCCTACCGGCGTTTGAGTCGCAAATATGACGGGATAATTGTTGAGGGAGCCGGTGGAGTCCTGGTGCCATTGAATGCGAAGGAAACCATGCTGGACCTGATGGTTCGACTGCAGCTTCCTGTCTTACTGGTGGCTAGACCCGGCCTGGGCACCATCAATCACACACTGCTCTCGCTGCGGGTTCTTGCTGAAGCCAAATTGAAGGTATTAGGCGTGGTTCTGAATCAAACTTCACCGGGCCGATGGGGCCAGATTGAAGAGGATAACCGCCGTACGATTGAGCGCATGGGAAACGTCAAGGTACTGGCCTGTATCAGAATTCAACGCTCACCTGCGACACGAGGTCGCAGGGATCCTAAACCTTGGCGGCGTATTCCTTGAAAAGCCGGACGTAGGTCTTGTAGTTCTCGAAAGAGACACCGGGCGGGGTCTGGTGGTCGACGGATGCTATGAAGCCGCCGGACCGCATCACCGGCAGCAGCCGCTCAAACTCGGCGCGCATGGCCGCCTCGTCCCGCGACAGGACCATCTTGTCGTATCCGCCTAACATCAGAAACTTCGGATGATTGCGGCGGATGCGCGCCACGTCTACGCCGGACTGCCGCTCCAGGGGATACACCCCCTGCACCCCAACCTCTTCCAGCCAGGGGATCATCCCCTCCAGCTGGCCGTCCGTGTCCACCAGCACATTGATCCCGTGCCGCCGGATGACCGGCACCACCTGGCGGTAGTAGGGCGCAAGGAATTCGTCGAATGTCTCCTTCGAGAGCATGGGGCCGTTGTTGTAGGACATGTCCTCCGCAATCCCGACCATGTCCGGCTTGAAATTCTGAAGCAAGGCCTCGAGCGTCCGCAAATGGAACGCGGCCAGGTCCCGGTTGATGCGGTGCATCAGCTCCGGGGTATCGTAGAAGGCGTAAAGATGCTGTTCGATCCCCAGCAGGGTGCGCGGCCACCAGAAGAAGCCATCGAGCCAAAGGCGGATAGCCACCTCGCCGCGGTCATGCCTGGCCTTCAACGTCCCGGCCCGCTTGACGAGCGATTCGATCGAAGCGTCCGGGTACAAGTGCGGCAGGATGGCGTCGTAGGAGGCCTCGTTCGTGATGATGCCGGCACCGTGGTGCGCCGCTCTGGGGCAATCCTGCGTGGTCATCGCCGCACAGATGTTGATGAGCACATCCAGCCCGAAATGCCGGATCGACGCCTCCCAGTCCAGATCGGCAGGAAAGCCCTCGCGCTTCCAGCGGTCGGTGGTCTCACCCCACCAGGCCGCCCATTCAAGCATGGGATGGCGATCCACCGGCTGGAAGTTCATCACGGCCAGAAACCGTTCGCGTTCAGTCATGGGCAGCTTACTTGTCATGGACTCATCTCCTCTTGTGTTGACAGGCAATATCGGATATCTATCAGACAATAACTAGGCGTATATTATCCTTACGTATGGACAATATTATCTTTTAGGAGGGACTTGGCGATGTCGGTAAAGAATATCCGGATTAAAGGCAGAAGTCTGCCGACCTTGGCACAAATCGGGTTGGCAACGCAATGGTTCCCCCATTATACGAACGACAAGCTGATAACCCACCGGCTTGATGTGGTGCTGTTGAGCTTCATTATACGCGGATCCGGCGAGCATTTGATTGATGACCGCCGGTATCCATTTCAGGGGCCAAGTATCGGGATTACGCATCTAGCCCAAACGCATTGCATCCTCTCTGGCGCCGAGCCTCTTGACATCATGAACATCTACCTGGATCTGGAGCGCTTGCGACTCCCTGAACTACCGGAGCCCTTGCAGGAGATGGTTACCCGGCTACTGCCACTGAATGCCCGGTTTGTCAACCGCCTCAACCGGGTGCAGCAGCTGGATTTGCCGCCGGACTCGGTATTGCCGGAGGTGGCGCAATGGCTGAACCGCGAATTGACCCGGCAACCCCTGGGATGGGAGGGCATGGTGGCGGGGTATTGGCAGGTCTTCCTCACGGAACTATGCCGCACCGCCTGTTCAACAGGCTTGAAGGCACCGCCCGACCTGCACCCATCGACGGGTCGGCTGGACACGGTTCGCACCTTCATTGACCAACATTTCAGGGAGCCTTTATCACTCGCAAAACTGGCCAAGGTGGCAGGGTTGAGTCCCACCTATCTCTGCCGCGCTTTCCGCGCCTATGCGGGCAAATCCCTTTTCACTTATTTGCTGGACCGCCGCATCCAGACCGCCATGCTGCGGTTGCGGCAAACTGATGACAAAGTGATCCGGATCGCCCATGAAGTCGGCTTCAACGACCTGAGCTACTTCAACCGGTGTTTTAAGCGGCAATGCGGAAGCTCCCCTCGGACCTACCGCCTCACCGGCGGCAGGCGGGGTCGCAAAATTGGTCACGTCGAGAGCGATTGTTCTTCTGGCTAAAGAAATTCACACGTAATCTCAGGGATTGATGCGGTTGATCTGGGTGCCGGGTGGGGCCTCGATGGTGAGGTAGCCGTCCAGTTCGGAGAATTTCCCCTTGGGGATGCAGGTGAAGCGAAATAGATTCACCCCGTTGGTTTGGCTCCAGGTGGCGCTGTGACGAATGCGGTTCCAGGGCCAACCAAACCCCTGAACTTCGCCAGTAATGATAATGCGATCTGAATGAGCCGCTGAGGGCTTCTGCTCAACAATGCAAAAATCGGGATAGGGGTGTCCGGGTTTTTCGACAACCAACTCCACAATGGGACTGCCACCTTTTGGAATCACTTCGTTGTAGTAAATCTCTGCAAACGAGGGCGTGCTAAGCAGGACGGCCCCGATCGTCGCAATGCCCAGTGGCGGGGCCACCCAAAGCAACCATTTGGACCGCCAGATTGATTTATCAAGTGTGACGGAAGGGTAATCTTCATGAAAAGGGATGTTCATGACAAAGTAATAGATTGCCCAAGCTGCAAGGCAGGGAAAGACCGCTGACCAGAGAACGTCGGATGCGAAATGGGCGCCTGCTGCCATGCGGGCTATTCCAATGACGGTTCCGTAAACCATGGCTCCGGCCAGGAGGGAAAACCGGATGAGCCTTTTCCGGCGACGTGCTAGAAAATAGAGAACTATGAAATAATATCCCATTGAACTGTGGCCGCAGGGGAACGATTTGCCTCGGCCGCCAGTGCCCTTTTCATGGAAGCACTGGTATTCCATCCGCCCGCCGAATTCCGAAACCATTTTGGGCCGAGGCCGTCCCCAATGATCCTTGAAGACCGTGTTGACCAGAAAGCCTGGGCCGATGACCAGTGTCAGAAAGATGAAAGCCGCATGACGACGCCATGGCGTTAAGGAGGGGCGATATCGAACCACGACGAGAAAGCCCAGTCCTGCCAGTGCCGTGATGAGCGCGGGGATGGTGCCAAAAGTGTAGAGAAACCGAAAGAAGCCATTGAATTCAAGAGGCCAGGCATGAGGCAGCCCCGGGTGATAAAACCAGGATAATATTTTAAGATCTAGCCTGGGCGTCAAAAATGGAACTACCGCCAGCAGGGTAAGCAGAAGTATCCACGCCAGATCGGGGATCCATAGTCTGCGATAACGGGATGAAGGAGATTCAATCACAGCGGTTGATTAGGAACAGGCCAAGACCGGTGGCCAGCACCACGGGTATCCATAATATCAAGTGGGGCTGGGTCCAGGGATACTTGGTCAGGGTTTCGGCTACAATAACGAAAAGATAGAAAGAGAAAATGAGGCCCAGACTGATGCCGATGCCGATCGTAGTTTCCTGCCGATGGGTTTTGGAGGCAAGAGGAGCGCCGAGCAGGACGAAGACAAAACAGGATATGGCCATCACGATCCGTTTATTGAATTCCACCTTGAGCGCCATGTCTTGCTTGGCCAGAGCCGCGTCATCCATTTCTGGAAAAAAGTTTTTGAGATTGCCGCGGATTTCCATGATTTCCAGCATGGACATGTCGCTTTTCCGTTTCACCTTTTTTGAATTATTCGCGCCCGTCAGACGAGAAAGATCAATGGAATAAGGGAAATGGCTGGCTGTGCCCGCGCCTGGTCGATCTTCGTAAAACGGGTCAATCCGGACATCGTACAGGTCAATCAAGATGCTCTTTTTGTCTTCTGCTGTACAGACCAAACCGGAGCGGGCCCGGATCTCGCGGGAAGGCGAATTATTCTGCGGGGCCTGATAGATGATGATGTCTTCAATTTTATTGTCACGTTTGCTGCCGATATAGAAGGTCATACCCGAGAAATCCCGGATGGGGCGGCCTTCCTCAATCAATTGCAGGGGGGATTCCATCCCCAACTGCTGCAGGGCCTCGCGGCGCATGTGATAGCTTTCCGGGATCAAATCGGCATTGAGGTAGAGGCACACTGCGGACATCAGGACGGCAAAGAGGATGGGTTGTCTCATGATCTGCAGCATCCGGATACCGCTGCTTTTCATGGCTGTGATTTCGCCGTTGGCAGAGAGCTTGCCAAAAGTGAGAAGCGCTGCCGTGATGATGCTGAAAGGGATTGAGAACCCGATGGCGGAGGGGAGCCCGGCGAGGAAAATCTTTCCAATCAGATAAATCGAGCCGCCCATGGCGATGGCATCCGCAATGCGGAAAAGGACCATGACGCACATGACAAATGTCAGTACGAGCAGGGTCATCACGAAGGTGACCAGATAGCTGTCGCGAACGTATCGTGAAACAATGCGCAAGTCAGGAAATCTCCTCAAAAGGTCCCGTTCTTATACTGGTGGAGAGGGGGCTAAGTCAACGCGGAAGGCGGGTTACTTGGTATGGGGTTCGCGCCAGGGGCCGCGATACTCGTAGGCAAAGTAGACTCGGCCGTAAAAACGGGATCGCTCAATCTGCTGAAAGTAAAGCGCCTTCTCCCAAACCCACTTATCGTTATCGAGCAGGATGGCGGGGCGGCCCAGCAACTGCGGATTACCCAGATCCGTGTCTGGAAAGTAATCGTAAGAGGATTCCCGTCCCCCCATATAACTGTCGGCGCTGCAAACCTGGGGGTGGTTTTTGACATAGAAGGCCAGCAAGGCGGCCCGCCCATAGGTTGATGCGATATAGAACGGCTCCTGACCTGTGTCCTTTTTCAGTTCTGCGGCGGCGCATTCGACGCTCTTTACAATTTCCTTGAATCCCGTGACACGCTTTAGCATGGGCTGGGTGCTGATTTTGATTCCTAGAATTTTGGTCCCATTGATGGCGGCTATGGGATATTTGCCCAATGCGATAAACAGGAGGCTGACGAGCCCGATCCCAACGGTCCATCGCCAGAGCTTACGGGTGACGGCATCACTGGCGTGATGTGCGGCCAGATAGCTGGCCAGGGGAATAAGGAAAACAGTAAAACCAGCCGCCGGCCAGTTCAGTTTGACGTCGGTGCGTGATGAAATCAGCAGGTAGAAGGTCAGGATGGGGATGGCGGTGTGCAGGGCGTAAGACATGATGTCCCGGGCGTTCGATGGGGTGTTTTGCGGCTTGAAGGCTTCGCGCATGGCCCGGAACAGCAGGAATGCCGCCGGGGGAGCCAGAATGGCCAGTGGATAGATGAAGTAGGAGAGCGTCCAGAGCGGGTTGTATGGCCAGCCGCTATGGGCGGGGGCATCGCCACCGGGCAGCCGGGTGGCACCTATCAGATGGGCCAGAGTGGGCCAGTCTCTCTGAACATTCCAGATGTATATGGGCATGGAGAAAAGAATGATGCCGGTGAGAACCGCGACTAGGGCGGGGAGTCGCTGCTTCCAGGATTGAACCACATGGCGGAAGAGGTATAACAGGATGCCGGGCAATACCAGCAGAATGGTGTATTTGCACAGCATGCCCACTCCAATCATTGAGCCCAGCAGGAAGAACGCGGCAGTGGATGAGGTTTGTTTTTGCTTCATGTGCCACCCCGTGAAGGCGGCGGTGATCCAACAGACATAGTAGGGACCGGCAGTGGTCATGAATTGGGCGGTTCCCTGGAAGACCGGGATCAGATTGAACAGGAGAAAGGCAAACCAGCCCGCCCTCATGTTCCCGCCGGAGGCGGACATGGCAAAGCGCGATAATATCAGGCTGGCGGCGAATGAGGCCAAAGCGGCGGGGAGCCGAACCGCCCACTCTGTGATGCCGAAAAAGTGGACGCTGGCGGCGATCAGCCAGGCGACCACCGGGCCCTTGCTGTAATAGGACCAATCAAGGCGTCGGGACCAGTCCCAGTACTGGGCTTCATCGGGGACCAGATCGTAGGGACAGACCCAGATCAGGTAGGCGATACGAATGGCCAGAATGGCCAGGGCGGCGAGCAAAATGCCCGCCCAACCCTTAGCCATTCGCGAGAATGGGTGGTCCAATAACGACATGGACGCAAACATTAATGCGGTTATTGAGGAGCGTCAACCCTGACCTTTTCACACCTCATGGTGCGCGTAGTGCGTATGCAGAAGCTCATGAGAGAGATGACTCAGCGGTTTTTCAAGGAACTCCTTGTAGAGCGCCTTGATCGCCGGGTTCTCGTGTGATTTGCGCAGGGGCATGTCGATGTCTTCCACATAAAGGGACTTTGCCCGCGCCTCGCGTTTTTCGCGGTCCGGCAGCACGGGTTGACCGCCGCCGCCAATGCAGCCGCCCGGACAGGTCATCACTTCAATAAATGCATATTCTGATTTCCCGGCAGCGATCTCGTCCAGCAGGACCCTTGCATTTTTAAGTGTATGCGCCACTGCGACCTTCAGGGTTGTTCCCCCCACATCCAGTGCGGCATGTTTGATGCCCTCAAGCCCGCGTACCGCCGTAAGGTTGATATTGGGCAGAGGCTGGCCTGTGGCCACTTCATATGCTGTGCGGACGGCAGCTTCCATGACGCCACCGGTGGTGCCGAAAATAACTGCGGCGCCCGTGGATTGACCCAGGGGATCGTCAAAGGACTCCTCCTCGAGGTGGGAAAAATCCAAACCCACGTTCTTGATCATGCGGGCCAGTTCCCGGGTGGTCAGAACGTAATCCACATCAAAGTAGGGCTCCACGCCTTTCTGCCCCTTCTGCTTCCACCATTTCCAGGCGGACTGCATTTCAGGACGGTGTGCTTCGAATTTTTTTGCGGTGCAGGGCATGATGGACACCACCACCATGTTGGCCGGGTCGATGCCGACTTTTTCGGCGTAGTAACTCTTGGCCAGGGCGCCGAACATCTGTTGGGGCGACTTGCACGACGAAAGGTGCTTGAGCAGTTTCGGGTAGAACGTTTCAATAAACGAGATCCACCCCGGCGAACAACTGGTGATCATGGGCAGGGTCCCGCCCGTGGTCAGCCGTTGCAGAAGTTCTGTTCCCTCCTCCATGATGGTGAGATCGGCCGAGAACTGGGTGTCGAACACGCGGTTGAAGCCCAGTTTCCGCAAGGCCGCCACCATTTTGCCAGTCACCAGCGCGCCCATTTCCATGCCCATGGCTTCGCCAATGGAGGCCCGGATGGCCGGAGCGGTCTGGACCACCACGATTTTCGAGGGATCCCGCAGGGCTTTGAACACCTCGTCGGTTTCGTCGTTTTCCACAATGGCCGCCGTGGGGCAGACCACCGTGCATTGACCGCAGTTTGTGCAGACGGAATGTTTCAGTCCCTGATCCATGAAGGTCCCGATATGCGTCCGGATGCCTCGGCCGGCGAAATCAATGGCCGCCACACTTTGCACCTCTTTGCACACGGCCACACAGCGGCCGCAGAGGATGCACTTGTTGTTGTCCCGGGTGATGGACGGGCTGGTTCCGTCCAGAGCCACCGTTTTTTTGGTGGCCGGGAAACGGGCCTGCCGTACGTTCAGGCGCTCCGCCATGGACTGGAGTTCGCAAGAGCCGTTCCGGATGCAGGAGAGGCAATCCATGGGATGGTTTGCCAGCAGCAGTTCAACGGCCGTTTTGCGGGCCGCCAGCACGCGGGTGGAGGCCGTCTTCACGTCCATGTTCGGGGTGACCTTGGTGACGCAGGAGCGCGTCAGACTTCTTCCGCCCTTGACTTCCACCACGCATACCCCGCATGAGGCGTTGTCCGCCACATCGCGCAGGTAACATAGTGTGGGCAGATTGATGCCGGCCGACCGGCACGCATCGAGAATAGTGGTTCCGGATTCAACATCCACGCGAACTCCGTCAATTGTCATTGAGATTGTTGCCATTTTAAAATCCTCCAATTTGTTACCAGGGAACACGAGCATTATCACGAACATCACAACGCAAACACCGCAGTGACTCACTGCGGGCCTGCTGGCCCGAATAGCCCTGCATAATTTCCGTGAAGTTGCCGCACCGCTCCTTGACCGGAATATCGCGCACCGTTACCTTCGCGCATTTTTTCGGATTTAAAGGAACCTCCATGCCATAGTCGAATTTGCGGAACAACTTACTGAACCGGTCTTCGCCGGTCAGTTGCTTGTCGATCGCCTGTGCGGCCCGTTTGGCAAGTCCCATCGCCTCGCTGGCCGTGGCGGGGCCCGTCACCGCATCACCCACCGCATAAATATTCGGCGCGGTAGTCTTCAGGGTGAAATTGTCGATGCGCACCGTTCCATTGCGGGCGCACTCGATGCCGTCCCTGGGCAGATCCTTTGAGCCTACCCGTTCCCCGATGGCCAGGAGAACCGCATCGCAGGGGATTTCAATGGTTTGCCCGGTGGGGATCGGGGTGGGGCGTCCGCTTTTATCCAACGTTCCCGGCTTCATTTGCTGGAATCGCACCGCCCGGACCCGGCCCTTGGCATCGCCCAGGAAGGCTTCGGGGGCCATCATATACATGAAGCGAACGCCCTCGTCTTCGGCACCATCCAGTTCCGTCGCATTGGCGGGCATATCGCTGCGTCCGCGCCGGTAGGTCACCGTCACATCCGAGCCGAGCCTCCACAAGGTTCTGGCAGCATCAATGGCGACATTCCCGCCGCCAATGATCAGGGTTTTCTTGCCAGGCACGCCGGTCTTTTGCATGTTGAACGCTTCCAGGAAGTGGTAGCCGGGATAGACGCCCTTGAGTTCTTCGCCGGGCAGGCCGATCTTCTGGTCTTCCTGCGCTCCGATGGCGATGATGACGGCGTCATTCTGTTTGGCCAGCGTTTTGAGCGGGATATCCTTGCCCACACGCGTTTCGAACACGAAACGGACCCCGAGTTTTTTTATAAAGTCAACTTCCTTGTCCATCACCTCACGCGGCAGCCGGTAGGCGGGGATTCCGTAGCGCATGATTCCGCCCGCCTTTTTATGTTCGTCATAGATCGACACGCTATGGCCGAGCCGCGCCAAGTAGAAGGCGGCCGTAAGGCCGGCCGGGCCGGCGCCCACAATGGCGATTTTCCTGCCGGTGGCCGGTTGCTTTTCATCAATGAGCTTCTTGTAGATCGCCTTTTCCTTGCCCATTTTGTACATCGTATCGGCCAGATAGCGGTGGATCTCGTTTTGAGCCACCGCCTGATCCAGATCCTCGCGGCGACACCGCATCTGGCAGTGGAAGTGACAGACGCGACCAATGCTGCCGGGGAACGGATTGTCACGCAGGGTAAGCTCGAAGGCGTCCTCGATGCGCCCTTCCTTGAGCAAGGTGAGGTAGCCCGGGATATTCATATGCAGAGGACAGGAGTTTTCGCAAAGGGCCAGGTACAGGCTTTCGCAGGCACCCGACGAACACCGCCGTTCGCGGATATGCTCCAGATATTCATCCTTGAAATATTTGAGTGTCGTCAGCACCGGGTTGGCGGCGGTCTGGCCCAGGCCGCACAATGAGGAATCGCGGATGACCTGTGCGAGTGCTTCAAGCTCGGCGATGTCCTTTTCCGTGCCTTTTCCGTTTGAAATGGACGTCAGAAGGCGCAGGGACTGGGACAACCCCTCGCGGCATGAGGTACACTTGCCGCAGGATTCAGCGGCAGTGAACCCGACAAAGTAACGGGCCACATCCACCATGCAGTTGTCCTGATCCATGACCACCATACCCCCGGAGCCCATGATCGCACCCAGGGCGGCGAGCGAATCGTAGTCGACCGGAGTCTTGAAATGTTCCACAGGGATACAGCCGCCTGAGGGTCCGCCGGTTTGCACCGCCTTGATCTTCTTGTTGAAGGAACCGGTTCCTTCGCCCATGCCGTAAACGATGGTCTCGATGGGCGTTCCGAGCGGCAATTCCACCAGGCCGGTGTTTTTTACCTTGCCCACGAGGGAAAAGACCTTGGTGCCCGCGCTTTGCGCCGTTCCGATCCCGTTGAACCACCCGGAACCCGCCGAAAGGATAGCGGGAACATTGCACAGGGTCTCCACATTATTGATGTTTGTTGGTGAATTGTTATAGCCACGCTCGGCCGGGTAGGGGGGGCGTGGCAAGGGGCGCCCTGCCTTGCTTTCCGCCGAGGCAATCAAGGCGGTTTCTTCGCCGCATACAAACGCGCCGGCGCCCTGGATGATCTCGATATCGAAACTGAAGCCCGAGCCCAGGATGTTCTTGCCCAGCAACCCGCGACTGCGTGCCGCCTGGATTGCCTTATTCAGGCGTTCGACGGCAAGGGGATATTCGGCCCGGATATACACGATACCCGACGGCGTCCCCATGGCATAGGCGCCGATGGCCATGCCTTCAATCAGCATGTGCGGATCGCTTTCAATTTCGTTCCGGTTCATGTAGGCGCCGGGATCACCCTCGTCGGCATTACAGATGATGAATTTGCCGGGTGAGGTCTGGGCCTGCATCATTTCCCACTTGCGGCCGGTCGGAAATCCCGCGCCCCCGCGGCCGCGCAGCTTGGAGTCCTTGACGGTTTCAATGACCTGCGTCGGGGTCATTTTCAGCAACGCCTTTGCTAAGGGGGCATAGCCGCCGACGGCGATATAGTCTTCGATCGATTCGGGATCAATCAGGCCGCAATCCCGGAGAACGATTTTTTTCTGGCCTTTGAAAAAGGGGATCTCATTCCATGCCGGCGTCTCAGGGTAGCCGGTTCCGAACGATACCTTGCCGGTCACAAAGTCCCAGGCTTCGATCTTGGCGCGGGCGTTCTTAGACAATGTTTCAGCGGCCTGGGAGTTGGTGGCCGCTTTCAACACCTCGGCGCATTGTTTGACCTGGAACTTGCTGAACAGCAGGATGGGCTTGCCGGGGAGATACAGCATGACTAGGGGTTCCTCGGCACAGAAGCCGAAGCAACCGGTGCGTTTCAGTGCGACCGGTGCTTTCATTTTTTTGATCATGGTACCGAACGCCTCAAACACTTTATCGGCGTCGTTGCCAATACCGCAGGTGCCCAGTCCGACGCTGATCATCGGCTTATGCGGGGCTACGGAGGCCAGGGCGGTTTGGCGCAGTAAATCAAGATCGTGCAGGCTTTGGATGATCATCGGCGTTCCTCCTTTTGAAGTTTTTCAATGAGCCCGAGCAATTTGCCAGGGGTGATATGCGAGTGAATGATGCCGTCAATCGCCACCACAGGCGCAAGGGCACACTGTCCGAAGCAGGCGACCGTCCGCACCGTAAAGATTTTGTCAGGGGTGGTGAACGAGGCTTCCTCATCTTCCTCAAAGTCGCTGAATCCCAATTTTGCGGCCGCCTCCATGAGGAGGGTGCGTGAGCCGCGGGTGTGGCAGGCGGTGCCCCTGCAAACCACGATCGTGTGTTTGCCCTGTGGCTTAAGGTTGAAGAACGAATAAAAAGTGGCCACCGAATAAACCTGAGACATCGGTATGCCCGCTTTTTTTGCGACCTCCTTGAGCGTGTCCTCGCTTAAGTGGTTATGCGCGTCGTTGACTTGAAGCTCCTCGAGAATACTGAGCAGGCTGCCAGGCTTCCCCTGATATTTATGGATCGCCGATTCAAGCGCAGGAGTTCTCTTCTTTTCTGGTTTTTTCTTCATACTTTCCCCTTTTTGTCGATGTGGACAAATCTACGAAAGTTAGGACATTATCAGGAAATATATTTGACATCAATCCGTAACGTTAAATATTTAACTATTTTTAATTTGATCTCGATGAATGTTTCCCATGATAATGTAGCCGCAAAAAGTCAGGAAAATATATGGACGATATACAGATGGGGAAGAGTATAATTTGCGAAGCTGACATCGAGCGGCAGTTACTCGCGGGGCAGGGTGAGGATGCTGGTAGGATCCGTGAGATACTGGCCAAGGCGGCTCTGGCCCAGGGGTTGACAGATGCGGAAGTGGCGGTTCTGATGGAGATCCGGAGCCCTGCGTTGGCCCACGAGTTGTTTCAGACTGCCAGTCAGGTCAAGGACATCATTTACGGCAAGCGGCTGGTTATTTTTGCCCCGCTCTACATTTCGAACCTGTGCGGTAACGAATGTCTTTACTGCGCGTTCCGGGCGCGCAACACGGCTATCAAACGCCGCGCGCTCACGCAGGAGGAGATTGCCCACGAGGTGAAAGCCCTGGTGGAGCAGGGCCACAAACGCTTGTTGGTGGTGGCTGGCGAATCTTATCCGCGGGAGGGGTTCGACTATGTGCTCAAGGCCATCGAAACCGTCTACAGTGTCAAGTCCGGCCGCGGCGAGATCCGTCGCGTTAACGCGAACGTGGCGCCCCTCACGATCGATGAATTCAAGCAACTCAAAGCCGCCAAGATCGGCACTTACCAGCTTTTCCAGGAGACGTATCACAGGGCCACCTACAGCCGGATGCACGTGGCGGGCCGCAAGAAGGATTTCGACTGGCGCGTGACGGGGATTGATCGTGCCATGACGGCGGGCATCAATGATGTGGGGATCGGCGTGCTGCTTGGTCTCTGCGACTGGAAGTTCGAGGTTATGGCCCTGCTCCAGCACATCCATCATCTGGAAAAGGAATTCGGGGTGGGGCCCCACACGATCAGTGTGCCGCGTTTGGAGCCTGCCACTGGATCGGATGTTTCGATTCAGCCGCCGAGCCCGGTGACCGATGACGATTTCCGCAAGATTGTCGCCATTCTCCGCCTGGCCGTTCCCTATACGGGCATCATCATGTCCACCCGCGAAAACGCGCAGATGCGGCGCGAAGGGTTTGATCTGGGCATCTCGCAGATCTCAGCGGGCAGCCGCACGGATCCGGGCGGCTATTCGACGGATAGCTCCGGCGAAGTAAACGGTCAGTTCTCATTGGGTGACCACCGCTCCCTCGATGAGGTGATTGCAGATGTGGCCGCGCTGGGCTACATTCCATCTTTCTGCACCGGGTGTTACCGGCTTGGGCGAACCGGCGCGGATTTCATGGACATGGCCAAACCCGGTGAGATCAAGTCGCATTGCGGCCCCAACGCGGTCTCGACCTTTGCCGAATACCTGCTGGACTATGCTTCGCCCGTTACCCGCGAGGCCGGGTTCCAGTTGATCGATAAGGTTATCGGTGATATGACCGGCGTGGCGAAAGAACGGTCCGAACGCCTCCTGAAGCAAGTCAAGGAAGGGAAGCGGGACGTTTACTGCTAATAATGAGAACCGAGCAGGATTCATTGGGTGAGCGGCAGGTGCCTGAGGGCGCACTCTATGGTATTCACACGCTGCGGGCATTGGAGAATTTCCCGCTCAGCGGGCGTCCGGTGCATCCGGCGCTGGCCGCGGCGTATGGGACCGTGAAGCTCGCCTGCGTACGGACCAACCGGCGCCTTGGCATGTGGGCGGATGAGGCCCTGGTGGATGCCCTGGAGTCCGCCTGCCGCGAACTGATGGACGGGCGGCTGGTGGAGCATATCCGCGTGGATGCCCTGCAGGGCGGTGCGGGAACATCCACCAACATGAACGTGAACGAGGTGCTGGCGAACCGGGCTCTGGAACTGCTCGGGCAACCGTGCGGCGCGTATAATGTCATTTCCCCACTCAACGATCTCAACCTGCACCAGTCCACGAATGACACCTTCCCCACGGCGTTGCGGCTGGCTGCCATCAGGAGTCTGCATGCCCTGGAGGCGCGGGTGACGTCCTTGCAGGAGGCCTTCCAGGCCAAGGAGAAAGAATTTGCGGATGTCGTCAAAGTCGGCCGAACGGAGTTTCAGGATGCGGTGTTGATCACGTTGGGGCGCGAAATGGGCGCGTATGCCGAGGCCTTTAATCGTGATCGCTGGCGACTCTACAAATGTGAGGAGCGGCTGCGCGTGGTGAATCTGGGCGGCACGGCCGTGGGCACTGGCCTGGGGGCGCCGCGTGATTACATCTTCCGCGTGGTGGATGAACTGCGCGAACTGACCGGCATCGGTTTTGCGCGCGCCGAGAATCTGGTGGACGCCACGCAGAACACGGATGTGCTGGTGGAGGTATCTGGTATTCTCAAGGCCTGTGCGACCTCGCTCATTAAGATTGCCAACGATGTACGGCTGCTTTCCAGCGGGCCGGATGCCGGGCTGGGCGAACTGCGACTGCCGGCGATGCAGGCTGGCTCCTCGATCATGCCGGGCAAGGTGAACCCGGTGATCCCCGAGGCGGTGGTGCAGGCCGCCTTGCGGGTGCTGGGCAATGACAGCACTATTGCCATGGCCTCGGCCATGGGCAGTCTGGAATTGAATGCGTTTATGCCGCTCATGGCGGATTGCCTGCTTGAAAGCCTGGATCTGTTAACCCGGGCCTGCGCCCTGTTCGATGAGCTTTGCGTACGTGGTTTGGTCGCTTGTGCGGAGCAGTGTCGCGTACATGTTGATGGCACGGTCGCTGCCGCAACGGCGCTGGTGCCGGTGTTGGGCTATGAACGGGCTGCAGAGTTGGCCGCTGAAGTTGCAAGGTCCGGTCGGCCGCTGCGGGACCTGATAGTGGAGAGGGGCATTCTGACCGCCGAAGCTTTCACTGAACTAATTTCCGCCGAAGCCGTTTGCCGCCTCGGCCATCCTAAACAAAAATGAATAAGACTCCAAAAGGGTATCGGCTGCATATCGGCATCTTTGGCCGGCGCAATGTGGGCAAATCGAGCGTGCTGAATGCGATTACCAGTCAGCAGGTGTCGATCGTCTCCGACGTGGCCGGCACGACGACTGATCCGGTGGAGAAGCCCATGGAACTGCTGCCGCTCGGGCCGGTTCTCTTTATCGATACTGCCGGGGTGGATGATGAAGGCATGCTCGGCGACTTGCGCGTGCAGCGCACGAAGCAGGTGCTCGAACGGACCGACCTGGGACTGATTATTACCGAGGGCCGCACATGGGGTTCCTACGAGCAGACGCTGGCGGCAGAACTCAAGCGGCGCAAGGTGACGGTTCTTGTTATCTTTAACAAATCGGATGTGGCCACTGTGGATGCGGACCTTATGGCCCGGCTTCTGGCCGAAGGTATTCGCAGTCTGGCCGTCTCGGCCCGGACGGGTGCGGGGATCCAATCGCTGCGGCGGCTCCTTGTGGAGTTGGCGCCGGAGGACTTTATTGCCAGTCCCAAGATTGCGGGCGATCTGGTGCCGCCGGGCGACTGTGCGGTGTTGGTGGTGCCGGTGGATAAAGAAGCGCCCAAGGGACGCCTGATTCTGCCGCAGGTGCAGACGATCCGTGATCTGCTGGACAACGATTCCTATTGCCTGGTCGTCAAAGAACGCGAATTGCGTGAGGCCTTGGGGCGGCTGAACCGGCCTCCGGCGCTCGTGGTGACAGATTCCCAGGCGTTTCTCAAGGTGGCGGCGGATACGCCTGAGTCTGTGCCTCTGACATCGTTTTCGATTCTATTTGCCCGATTTCACGCGGATTTGGACGAGATGGTGCGGGGGGCTCTGGCGATTGCGAAGCTCAAGGGCGGTGACCACGTTCTGATCGCCGAGGCCTGCTCGCATCACCCGATCGGTGAGGACATCGGCACGATCAAGATTCCGCGCTGGCTGACGCAGTATGTGGGTGGTAAGCTGGAGTTCGAGTACACCCGCGGTCATGATTTTCCTGCCGACCTGGCGAAGTACAAGCTCATCATTCATTGCGGGGCCTGCATGTGGAACCGGCGTGAGATGCTTTCGCGGCACCTGGTGGCACGGGAAGCTGGTGTGCCCATGACCAACTACGGGCTGGCGATTGCGTTCTCGCTCGGGATCTTTGAGCGCGCCCTGCGGCCCTTTCCCGGTGCCTATGAAATTTACCGGAAAAGTCAGGGAGTGACGATATGAGTGCGCTGGCCGATCTGGTGCAACAGACGGAATTCAGCCGCGAGGAGATTGCGTTCCTGCTGGGCAGGCGTGACAAGGCTGAAGTGGAAATGTTGCGTAAGGCTGCGGAGGCATTGTGCTTCGCCTGCGTGGGCAACAAGGTTCACTTCCGCGGACTGGTAGAGTTCTCAAACATCTGCGTGTGCGACTGTCACTACTGCGGGATCCGCAAAAGCAACCCGGCCCCAACGCGCTTCTTCCTGACCCTGGATGAGGTGATGCAAGCCGCGCACTGGTGCGCGGAGCAGGGCTACGGGTCGCTCGTGCTGCAGTCGGGTGAGCGGCGTGATGAGCCGTTCATCCAGTTTGTGGAAAATGCGGTCCGGATGATCAGGGCCGGGACGCGGACGGTGAAGCAGCCCGACGGGCTTGGCATCACCCTGTGTGTGGGGGAGCAGACGCGGGAGACCTATACGCGGTTCAAGGCGGCGGGAGCGCATCGTTACCTGCTGCGCATTGAATCGTCTTCTCCGCGGCTGTTTCGCCAGTTGCATCCCCCGGGGCAGACTCTTGAGCAGCGGGTGCAGTGTCTGCATTGGCTGCGCGAAGCGGGTTTCCAGGTGGGGACAGGCGTGATGATCGGGTTCCCCGGCCAGACGCTGGAAGACCTGGCGGATGATGTGCTGTTTTTCCAGTCGCAGGACGTGGATATGATTGGCATGGGGCCCTACATTGTGCATAAGCAGACGCCCATGGCGGTGCATGAGGCCGGGATGGCCCTGAGGCGCGATGAGATTTACCAGTTGGCGCTCAACATGATTGCGGTGACGCGGCTGGTACTGCGGAACGTGAACATTGCGGCGACCACGGCGCTTCAGGCGATGAAGCCCACGGGCCGTGAGGAAGGCCTGACCTATGGGGCCAACGTGATCATGCCGCAACTTACCCCCACGGAGTTCCGCAAGGATTACCAGCTCTATGAAGGCAAGCCGTGTCTGGACGAAAATCGCGACTTGTGCAAGATGTGTCTTGAAAAGCGCATTGCCGGTATCGGCAGGGTCATTGGCTATCACGAATGGGGCGATTCGCGGCACGCCCGCGACCGGCAGGCCGCTGCGCCGCTTCATGAAGATCTGAATTGTCTTCAGCGATGACTCCGCATACACTCTCGCCCCTATGATTAGGTTGGCTAAAGATATTTTTGCGCGTCGTGATCTGCTTTCGATGCTGGTGGTCCGGAACGTCAAGATCCGCTATAAGGAGTCGGTTTTAGGGTTTCTCTGGACCCTGTTGGGGCCCGTTTTCCTGATTGCGATCTATGCCTTTTTCATGAAACTCATCATGAAGTTCCCGATGCCCATGACCGTGCTGGTGTCGGGTATTTTTGTCTGGCAATTCCTTGCCATGTGTCTTGGCGACTCATCTTTTGCCATTATCGGTAACGCCAATCTTGTTAAAAAAGCCTGCTTCCCGAGGGTGCTGCTGCCGTTGTCCATTGTGCTGGCCAATTTCGTGAATTTTCTGCTCTCCCTGCTGGTAATGCTGGTGTATTTGATGTTCATGGGACCTCATCTGGAGGGCTTCGCCTGGTTACCCCTGGCTATGGTGATTCATCTGGCGCTTTGCACAGGGGTCAGCCTGGCACTAAGCGCCTTGAATGTTTTCTTCCGGGATGTCCAGCATATGACCGGTATCTTTACCATGGCGTGGTTTTTTCTGACCCCGGTGGTCTACGATATCTCCATGATTTCTTCCATTACAGACAAGCATCCGATTCTCGGGCCGTTATATTTTTTGAATCCCATGGCCGGCATTCTGGCGCTTTACCGGTCGGCCTTGTTGGGGAGTCCGCTGCCGGATTTTTATTTGATTGCCCTCTCGATGGGAATGACATTCGTGGTGTTTGTGGCCGGAATAATGATTTTTCAAAAACTCCAACCCCGATTTGCGGACGAGCTGTAACATGAGTGATATTGCCATACAGGTTGAAGGGGTGGGGAAGCGGTTCCGGTTAAGGAGTCCCGGTGGCCGCACATTGAAATCCATGGTTATGGATATGATTCATGCGCCCGGAAGTGAGCGCGACCTATGGGCGTTGAAAGACGTTAATTTCACCGTCGAGCGCGGGACTACTTTGGGTTTAATTGGAGCCAACGGGGCTGGCAAAAGCACGCTGCTGTCCGTATTGGCCGGAACCATGATTCCGACTGAAGGAAAGATCAGGACCACGGGTGTGATTTCCTCCCTGCTGGAACTCGGGGCGGGTTTCCATCCTGATCTCACGGGACGTGAAAATGTTTTCCTGGCCGGCGCCATCATGGGTTTGACGCGGGAACAAATGACCCGCCGGTTTGATGCCATTCTAAACTTTGCGGATATCGGCACCTTTATTGACCAGCCGGTGAAGCATTATTCTTCCGGTATGTATGTCCGGCTGGGATTTGCCGTGGCGGTCGAGGTGGATCCGGACATTCTTCTGATCGATGAAGTCCTTGCCGTCGGGGATGCTTCCTTTCAACGTAAGTGTCTGCGGCGGATGGCTGATTTCCGCGAGCAGAAGAAGACGATGTTGATCATTTCACATGATCTGGGCACCATTCAATCCGTGAGTGATAAGATTCTGTTTCTGGATCATGGCCGGGTGTTGGGGCATGGGGATCCCGGTCAAGTGGTGGGCCAGTATGAAACGTTTGGGCGTAACCAGGCGAGTGCGGAACGGAGTCGGGAATGGGGTACGCGCGATGTCATTCTGACCGGTGCCGAATTTTCGGATGAGGCGGGAAATGCCACCACGAAATTCAAGTGGGGCGGCTCCCTGACGGTCCGGTTGAGCTATGAGGTCAAGAACCCGGTGGGGGCGTCGATTTTCGGGTTTGGGATTAGTGACGAGGCGGGGCGGTTGGTTCATGGAAGCAATACGGAGATTGCGTCCGTGACGATTCCGGGACTGTCCGGTTGCGGGCAGGTCGTATTGAAGCTTCCGCGCCTGAATCTGGCCCGGGGCACTTACTTTTTCTCGTTTTCAGTTCATTCGGCCGATCACAAGGTGAACTATCACCGGATGGACAATGCCTACGCCATCGGGGTGGAGACGGAAAAGAATTTTGAAGGAATCTGCCATATACCAAGCGAATGGAGCATAGGGTGAGCAATCTTGCCGAAAATCCAGTTGTGCAGGACCTGATTGGCAGGGCTTTGGCCGAAGATATCGGCCAGGGCGATGTGACCACCTTGTCCGTGGTGCCTGAAACCAGTCGCGGTAAGGCTGTGATTCTGTCCCGTGGAAATTATGTGGTATCCGGGGGCTCTGTTGCAGAGGCGGTTTTCGCCAGGGTGGAACCTGCGCTCAGGTGCAAATGTCTGGTAGAGGATGGAACGACTGTAAAGCCGGATCAGGTATTGATGACCATTGAGGGGCCCATTAGCGGCATTCTTACTGGCGAGCGGACCGCGCTGAACTTTATGCAGCGGATGACTGGGATCGCCTCGCGCACCCGTGAATTTGTGGACAAGGTAAAGCCATTCGGGACTAAAATCCTTGATACCCGCAAGACGACCCCCACGTTGCGCATTCTTGAAAAATATGCCGTGACTTGTGGTGGCGGGACTAATCACCGGATGGGGTTGTATGATATGGTGCTTATCAAGGACAATCACCGTCGGCTTTGGCAGGAGGCTGGTATCAGCAATCTGCAGGGGGCGGTGGCTGCGGCGCGGGCCAGATTCCCCGGTATTCCCGTCGAGGTGGAAGTGGAATCCGAAGAGGAATTGTGTGATGCGTTGCGTGCCCGTCCCGAATGGATCATGCTGGATAACATGCCGCCTGAGCGGATGAAGGCATGTGTCGTTCTTTGCGCAAAACGCTGCAAGTTGGAGGCTTCAGGCGGGGTTTCACTGGCCACGGTTGCCTGCATTGCGGCCACGGGTGTGGATGCCATTTCCATTGGCGGTTTGACTCATTCTGCGCCGGCAGCGGATTTATCATTGGAATTGGAATAATGGACTATTTTTTCGTTATAGATATCGGAAATACCAGCACCCATCTCGGACTGGCGCGTGGCCGGCGGATAATCCGTCAGGGCCGGATGCCGACGCGTGAGGGGCGTGATGAGCGTAAAATCATGGCGCTTTTGCGCAAAATGGCCGCAGGGCGAACGGTAAATGATGCGGTTCTATGTTCGGTGGTGCCTGGGCTTAATCCGCTATGGGGGCAGGTTCTCCAAAAACTATGCGGGAAGGCTCCCTTACTGGTGGGCCACCGCATTAATTTGAATATCAAGGTGGATTATCCGCAGCCCGAAACGATCGGTGCGGACCGGTTGGCGGATACGGCGGCCGCGTGGGAACGATATGAGTCCGCTGTGATTGTAGCCGATTTCGGCACGGCGCTGACCTTTGATGTGGTTACCGGTGATGGCCGTTACGTGGGGGGTGTGATTGCGCCCGGCCTGCCATTAATGACCGACTATCTTGCCGAGCGGACGGCCTTGTTGCCGGAGATCGGGTTAGATGGGAAGTTTAAAAACATCGGGCGCTCCACCAGTGAGGCCATGCGAATTGGAGTGGTGGTAGGTTATCGGGGTATGGTTCGTGAAATCCTCAATCATGTGAAGGCCGGGATGACTGAGCGCAAGATCCGGTTCTGTGCCACGGGCGGGTATGCCGGCCTGGCTTTGAAGGGTCTCGACACCCCGGTGGATATTATTCCGGATTTAACTTTGGATGGCCTGGTTTTATTGAGGGAGCTTAATCTCTGATGATTGGACGAATACTGGGTGTTGACTACGGGACAAAGCGGGTGGGGATTGCGATCAGTGATCCCATGGCCATGCTGGCGACCCCGCTATGCGTGGAGACGATACGCTCGGTCGACGAAGCGATAACCGCAGTGTGCCGGATTGCCCGTGACCGGGGTGCGGTCAAGATTGTTGTTGGGATTCCCATAAATATGGATGGCTCCAGTGGTGCCATGGCCTTGGAGGCCGGGAAATTTGTCGAGTTGTTGCGGACGGCCAGTGGCTTGCCGGTGGACATTACCGATGAGCGTTTAAGCACCAGTTTGGTGGAGCGCATGCTGTTGCAGGCGGATGTATCCCGTGAACGGCGCAAGGAGGTTCGCGACAAACTGGCCGCCCAGGTTATTTTGCAGGGCTATCTGGACGCCAAGGAGTATAGTAGTAGGCAGTCGGCAGTAGACAGTGAACTTTCGACTTAAGCTGTTGCTACACCAGTTGAATCTGACCCTCCCGGATCAGACTCCGCCAAGAATCTATGCGTCGACTTCCGATCACCAATACCTCGGTCCCAGCCACGTTGTCCGCTTTTCATAGGCGGGAACTGAATGGGTTTGATGATCTGAAATAATTACAATTTGACAGTTGCGTTGATTATATATTTATTGATGGACTTTTGAGCAACTCCCTGCTTTCCGCTGTGTTTGATGAGTTGCCCGGTGTGTGATGATAATTAAGGAATGTTGCTGATATGTCTACACGTGATTCTATGCCTTTTGATATTATTGGTGTGGGTTGTGGGGTGGCAACGCTCTCAACCGTGTTGCAACTGCTTAAACGTGTGAAGCGTGAGCCCGATGGTTCTCTTCAGGCCCCCAGCATTCTGATCATTGATAAGGCACCGTCGGTTGGGGCTCATAACTTGTCGGGGGCCGTTGTGGACACGGCGTCCCTGGCTGATCTGCTGGAATACGAAGATTTTGCAGGGTTGCCGCAGTATACCACGGTCAAAGAAGAGAGCTTTCGATATTTAACCCCAACCGGTTCGATGAAAGTCCCCTGGGTGCCGAAAACGATGCATGCGGAAGGCTATCCGATTGTATCCGTTTCCGCGCTGACCCGTCATCTGGCAGGTTTATGCGAAAGGGCCGGGGCCGAAATTTATTCGGGTTTTGCCGCCGTTGAGTTATTGAGGGAGAATGGACGCATCGTCGGGGTGCGCGTGGGCGACAAGGGGGTCGGTAAAAATGGCGAGCGCCGCTCGAGTTTTGAACTTGGGCCCGACTTGATGGCGTCCATGGTTATTCTGGGTGAAGGGGCTTGCGGCTTCCTGACCGAGAAGCTGTTTACTGATGAGGGTATGGCTGGCGCTAATCTCCAGACCTATGCGGTCGGCATCAAAGAATTGATTGAGACCCCCGAGTGCAAGGGGCGGGCCGGCACCATTATGCACGCTTTCGGATATCCTCTGGATTCCAAGACCTATGGGGGCGGGTTTATTTATTGCCTGAGTGACACCATGACGGCGGTTGGAATGGTCACCGCGCTGGATTACAGGAATCCCACGACCAATCCCCATGATCTGTTCAGGCTCTTTAAACATCACCCAGCGGTTCTTCCGTTCATTGCGGGAGGCAAGGTTTTGGAATACGGGGCCAAAGTCCTTCCTGAAGGAGGCATCAATTCCGTTCCCAAGTTGGTTGCGGATGGTGCTGTGATTGTGGGCGACGGTGCCGGGCTGAGTAATTCATTGCGCCTGAAAGGGGTTCATCTGGCGGTTCAATCTGGAATTGCCGCCGGGGATGCCTTGTTTGAGGGCTGGAAAAACAACAAGGATTTCTCCGTTGCCGCCCTGCAGAAATATCCTGAAAATCTTAAGGATTCGGTGCCCTGGCGTGAGTTGGAGAAGATTAAGAACGTGCGGGCCGGTTTTACTTATGGATCCCTGCCTGGCATGGCGGTGATCGGGATGAGTCATTTCAGCTGCGGCCTGCTGCCGCCCGGGCGGATAGCCCTGGAAGAGGACCGGGAAGCAATGAAAGCCAAGGCGGATGTGAAGCCCTGCGCTTTGCCCCCGAAGGTTGGCGCGGATGAGGCGAATCTCCAGTTGGACAGGCTCTCGGATTTATTCTTATCTAAAACGCACCATGAAGAAAACCAACCTTCTCATTTGAAAATTACGGACCCCGATAAGTGCAAGATTTGCATCAAGAAATATGGCGCCCCTTGCACGCTGTTCTGCCCTGCGCAAGTGTATGTGCTGACGGACGATCAACAGGGCATTCATATTGATTTTTCAAATTGTCTGCACTGCAAGACCTGCCAGATAAAAGATCCCCTGAATAATATCCAGTGGACGCCCCCCGAAGGGGGTGGTGGTCCCGTGTATTCGAAGATGTAAAGATCACTCCAACCTGGGGTTGAGAAACCCGGTATTGGGGTCGGTGATCTTCTGCAGGTAGGTCAGGAGTTCGCGATCATACTCGGCATCCGCATCCAAACCCATTTCCCGGTAAATGCCGCGCAGGCGGTAGTAGCTTTCTTCAGCCTCGCGGGCGCTGCCATAGCGCTGTTCCGGCTTGGGATCAAGAAAACGTTTCAGGAGCCGCACGATGCGTTTACTTTTCTGGAGGTAGGGTGGAAGCATGGTTTCCACCCGGCCAAACATGGAAAGCTTGAACTGCAGCAGGGTCTCGTCATCCATGTCATTGCAGGCCTGCAAGGATTCGCCGCATAACATTTCCAGGGCTACCAGCCCGGTGCTGAAGAGGTCGGTTTGCGCGCGACCTGGTTCCAGCCGGTGTGTTTCGGGGGCCATGTAAATGGGGCTCCCGAGCAAAATACTGATTTTTTCGCCTATCTCAACCGCACGGCCAAAGTCAACCAGCTTTACGGAACCCATGCGGTCGATCATGATGTTGGAGGGCTTAATGTCGGCATGGAGGTAATTGGCCTCGTGCAGGACCATCAACCCCATGAGAATCTTGCGCAGAATATAAAGGGCCACACCGGGCTGAAGCATGAAGCGGGCCTCTTCTAACCGGAAGAGGGTATTCATGTAATGGTCCCATTCCTCATCGGTGGACTGACTGCGGGCAATGGCGAGGTGTGAGCCACTCAAAAGGTATTGCAAATCAATGCCGTCAATCACCGACATCTGAAGATAGCCGATTCCGTTGGACTCATCGTAACTGTCGCGGGTGACAAGATTATCGCTGTGGACCGGTTGAAGTTTCGAGACCTGACTGGCAAGGCGGCCCATATCGATCCAGTATTTATCGGCAGATGAATAGATTCCCGGGTCATGGATTTTAATGGCGTGCCGGGTATGGCAGCCCCGCCCCCCCTGGCGGGTGGCCAGGAAAACCACCCCTTGCCGGCCTTTGCCGAGTTCGCGGGAAAACTGGTAGGGAATGGGGTGGAGGATGCAGCGGCTTTTGATAATGGAATGATATTCAGCGATGAGCCGGCGAATGTCCGGATCAACAGGCGGGGAGGGCGGCTGGCTCTCCAGGACTGTTTCATCATCATAGATAAGAGTCGATGGCGTTGTCATTTATAGTATGAACCCTATCATAGCGGATTCTGGCTGGCAATCATGGCGGTAATGGCTTAGAGTGCATCCGTTTTGATTTTTGCCCGGGATCGGGTATTGAGCGAGGAATCATTTATGCAGTGGTTGTTGAAAAAAATTATCGGGACGAAAAATCAGCGTGATGTGAAAAAGATGCAGCCGCTGGTGCTTCGAATCAATGAACTTGAACAGCAGTATCAGGCGCTCACCGAGGATCAACTCAAGGCCAAAACTATTGAATTCAAGGAACGGTTGGCCAAGGGGCAAACGCTGGATGACCTCCTGTGCGAGGCCTTTGCGGTTGTGAAAAATGCCTGCCGCCGGTTGTGTGGCACGCACTTTGATGTGTGTGGCCACGAACTGACATGGGAAATGATCCCCTTTGACACCCAGTTGATGGGTGGCATGGCGCTGCATCATGGTAAAATCGCCGAAATGGCGACCGGTGAAGGCAAGACCCTGGTGGCCACTCTGCCGCTGTATTTGAACGCGTTAAGCGGTTCAAATGTTCATCTGGTGACGGTTAACGATTATCTGGCCCGGCGTGACTCGCAATGGATGGGGCTCCTTTTGCAATATCTTGGGCTTTCGGTGGGGTGTATCCAAAACCAGATGAATCCCGAGGAGCGTCGTGCGGAGTACGGCAAGGATATCACTTATGGCACTAACAGCGAGTTCGGCTTTGATTATCTGCGCGACAATGGCATGGCCTGGCGTGCCGAAGATCAGGTTCAGCGCGGTCACTTCTACGCCATCGTTGACGAAATCGACAGCATCCTGATTGACGAGGCGCGGACGCCGCTGATCATTTCCGGGCCCGCCCCGGTTTCTTCGCACCAGTATCAGGAGGTAAAGCCCCGCGTGGAACGATTGGTGCGGCGTCAGTCCGAATTGTGCAACCAATTGATTGTTGAAGCACGGACCGCCATTGAGCAGAAGGATGACGATCTGGCCATGGAGAAGCTTTACATGGTCCGGCGCGGCATGCCAAAGCACAAGCAGTTAACGCATCTGCTTGAGGAACCCTCCGTGCGGCGTCTGGTGGAGAAGGTTGAAGGCATAATGCTGACCGATATGCACAAGGAGCAGGCCCGTGCGCTCCGGGAGCAGCTGTTTTTTGTGATTGATGAGAAGGGGCACGATGCCACCCTGACGGAAAAAGGATGCGAGGAGATGAGTCCCTCCGATCCTGATGCCTATGTTCTGCCGGACCTGGTGTCGGTGATGTCGGATATCGACGGGGATGCCAGCTTGAGCGAATCGGAACGGGCCAAAAAGAAACTGGAGTTCCAGGAGCGGGTGGCTCAACGCAGTGAGCGCATTCATAATGTGGATCAACTGATCAAAGCCTACTGCCTGTATGAAAAGGATGTCCAGTACGTGGTGCAGGATAATCAGGTGTTGATTGTGGATGAGTACACCGGTCGCATTCTGCCGGGTCGCCGCTGGAGTGACGGGCTGCATCAGGCGGTGGAAGCCAAAGAAAGTGTGAAGATCGAGCGGGAAACCCAGACCCTTGCGACGATTACCATTCAGAATTATTTCCGGTTATATAAGAAGCTGGCCGGCATGACGGGTACGGCGGAGACGGAAGCGGATGAGTTTCACCAGATTTACAAACTCGATGTGATGGTCATTCCCACCAACCGGCCGGTGCGTCGGGTGGATAAGAATGATGTGGTCTACAAGACCCAACGGGAAAAATTCAAGGCGATTGTCGATGAGATTGCCGAGTGCCATGAACGGCAACAGCCGGTGCTGGTGGGAACGATTTCGGTTGAGACTTCTGAATTGGTCAGCCGGATGTTGAATCGGGCGAAGATTCCCCATAGCGTTCTGAATGCCAAAAATCATGAGCGTGAGGCGGATATCGTGGCCCGCGCGGGGCAGAAGGGGGCGGTGACCATCGCCACCAATATGGCCGGCCGTGGAACGGATATCAAACTGGGTGAGGGGGTTATCTGGGTGCCGCGCGAGGTGATCGTGTCGCAGCTTAAGCTGACAGAAAAACTCGATGGCAAATCCATGAAGGAGCAGTTGACGGAAAAGCCCTGCGGACTGTATGTGATCGGTTCCGAGCGGCATGAGTCACGGCGTATTGACCGTCAGTTGCGCGGCCGCTGTGCACGCCAGGGTGATCCCGGAATGTCACGTTTCTATGTGTCGCTGGAAGACGATCTGATGCGGTTGTTCGGTTCCGACCGGATTGCCAGCTTTATGGAAAAATTCGGCATGGAGGAGGGCGAAATGCTCGAACATTCCATGTTGAACCGCTCCATTGAAACCGCCCAGCGCCGCGTCGAGCAGCAGAACTTTTCCATTCGCAAGCGTACGCTTGAGTATGACGACGTGATGAATAAACAGCGGTCGATCATCTATTCGTTCCGGGGGGATATCGTTCGCGGCATTGAAACCCGCGAGCAGCTGTATGATGTCATTTACGATGTGATCTCCACCCATGTGGACTCCATGCTGGAGGGGGGCAAAGAGGATGCCATTGAGGCCTTCCTGATCTGGGTGCACACCACCTTCCCGATTACCGTGAAGCGTGAGGAGTTAAGCCTGGGGAAAGAGGATCTTGAGAAGGTCGTGAGGATGATCTTTGAACGCGTCAAGGATGCCTACGAGGTCAAAGTGGCTTCGGAAGGTGGCGCCCTGATGCAGAATGTGGAGCGCCAGGTGATGTTGCAGGCCATTGATCTGCATTGGCAGGACTACCTTAGGGGGATCGACGGGCTGCGGCAGGGTATCGGGATGCGGGCCTATGGCCAGAGGGATCCTCTAATCGAATACAAGCGTGAAGCGTATGATATGTTTGCCACCTTGATGGATGATATCCGTGAAGATATCTGTGAAAAGATTTTCCGGGCTTCGGCCCAGATGCTGGCGTTCGAGCGGTTTATGCGGGAGATGCCCACCCAGACCATCCACGACGGTGTGGTCGCGCTGGGTCAGCCTGCGGAGTCGACCGCTCAGCCGGCCCGCTCTGCGGTGCGTGGCGGTGATGCCGTTATGCAGGCGGCGTTGAAAGCCGCCTCCACGCCGGTCCAGCGCACGACTGCGAAAGTCGGGCGTAATGATGCCTGTCCCTGCGGGAGTGGCAAGAAATACAAAAAATGCTGTGGGGAAAATACTTGATCCGGCTGCCAGGGTGGATTCGCGAGTCGTGGCGATGGGTGGCAGCCGCAGTCTCGGGCTTGTTGCTGGCGCTCGCGTTTCCCCCTTTTGAGTCTGGTCAGATTGCCTGGGTGGCCTTGATCCCGCTCTTATTGGCGCTTCTGACGCCAGCACAGGACAAACCCGTATTTTGTTGGCAATCGCCCTTTATGCTGGGGTTAACCTCAGGCCTGTTCTTCTGGCTTATTACCCTGAGTTGGCTGTTCCGGTTGTTCGATACCTCACCTGCGCCCGCGGTATTGATCGTGGTCAGCTGGCTGTTGCTGTGTGGCTACTGCGCTCTTTACCTGGGCATTTTTGCCATGTCGGTCACGTGGATAGTCAGTAAAGTGGGGAAGGATAAAATCTGGAAAACGTTGCTGCTGATCCTCCTGATCCCGATATTGTGGGTGGGTGGCGAGGTCATTCGTTCGTTTCTATTCTCCGGCTTCCCGTGGAACCTGTTGGCGATTTCCCAGTTCCGGAATGTGGTTTTGATTCAAGCGGCACAGTGGGTAGGGGCGCCCGGTGTGTCAGGGGTGTTGATGCTGGTCAATACAGGCCTTGCATTCACCGTATTGCGTTATATTCCCTACCGCAGGCAGAAACATTACACCCCGCATTTGGAACTTTTTGTTGCATTGCTGAGTGTGGGGCTTTGTTTCCGTTCAGGAGTTGGCCTTGTCAGGGAATATGCCCCTTCGAGCGGCTTTGTCACGATTACCGCCATTCAACCGGCGATCCCTCAGATAACGAAATGGACTGAAGAGCAGGTGAATCTGATACACGCCACATTCCGCCGTTTAATGGCGCAGGCGGTGAAGGATCCGGATGGCAGCCCTGACCTCATTATCTGGCCTGAAACCGCAACGCCGTATTGTGTCAGGGATGAAAAGGGGGCGTCAAAAGATTTTGTTGAGGAACTCAGCCGGTGGGGAAGTCCCTTGTTGGTGGGATCCGTCGACGAGGTCAGCAGCGGTCGGAACGTGCTGTATTATAATGCGAGTTTTCTGTTCAATACCAATGGTGTTGTGGCCCGGCACTATTACAAGCAGCATCTTGTCCCATTTGGCGAGTATGTGCCCCTGAGCGGTATTTTCCCGGGGCTGGCGTCGCTGGCGCCCATGGGCTGGAACTGTTCCGCAGGACAGGAAGCAACTGTGTTTACGCTGGGGACCGGCAAAAGCTGGGCCTTTTCATGCCTGATTTGTTTTGAAGATATCATGGCGGATTTGTCCCGCAATGCTGTCAGGAACGGAGCCCGGTTGTTGGTGAATCAGACGAATGATGCCTGGTTTGACCGTTCTGCAGGGCCGGAACAACATCTGGCACACTGCGTATTCCGGTGTGTGGAAAACCGGGTGGCGGCAGTGCGGGTGGCAAATTCGGGGATTTCCTGCCTGATTGAACCGACCGGGCTGATTGTTGAGCAGACGGAGAATGGGATTGGTCGATCGCCGGAATCCACCGTGTTGCGGTGGCAGGTGCCGATTCCCGGGGATGATTTTGAGTTGACCGCTTATACCCGGTATGGAGATTGGTTATTGGGCATTCCCTGCGGAGTTGTCGCCGCAGTGTGTTTTATGCTAGCCTGTTTGTGCCTGCGGCGTAAGACGTCGCTTGTGTGAAGAGGGAGTGAAGTAAATATGAATGAAGATATTCAGGGCCGCATTCAGGAAATGCGGGAGAAAACCGATGAGATGCGAGGTTATCTTTGACGTCGCCAAACGCAAAGCCACTTTAAACGAACTTGAGGCCCAAACCGCTATGCCTGGTTTTTGGGATGACCCGAACAAGGCCAAGGCGCATCTCGGGCGCGTGAATGAAATCAAGGCGGTGTTGGATCCATTCGCCCGGATTGACAAACTGGTGGAAGAAGCCGGGCTGATGGTCGAATTATCCGAGGCGGAAGAGCCTGGTCCGCTCCGGGATCACGCCCTGAGCGACGCCGCCAAGGACCTTGATCGTGCTGAAGTTCTTTTTAATGAATTAGAGACGCGGTCGCTTTTGAGCGGTCCACTCGACCGGAGTAATGCCTTTGTGACCGTCCATGCCGGCGCCGGTGGCACGGAATCCTGCGACTGGGCCAATATGCTCTTCCGCATGTTTCAACGCTTTGCTTCGAAAAAAGGCTTTGAAGTTGAAGTCCTTGACATTCAGGCAGGGGATGAAGCTGGAATCAAATACGCTACCTTCGCTGTGCGCGGCCCTTTTGCCTATGGTTTCATGAAATGTGAACGGGGCATTCACCGGTTGGTGCGGATCAGTCCCTTCGACTCCAATAAGCGGCGCCACACCTCCTTTGCGTCATTGGACGTCATTGCCGAGTTGGACGAGGATATTGAGGTCGAGATTGATGAAAAGGATCTGCGGATTGACACCTTCCGGTCCAGCGGTTCGGGTGGACAGCACGTCAACAAGACAGACTCAGCCATCCGTATCACCCATATGCCGACCGGACTTGTCGTGTCCTGTCAGGCGGAACGTTCCCAGCACATGAACAAGGCCAAGTCGATGCAGATGCTGAAGGCCAAGATTTATGAGCTTGAGATGGATAAGAAGCGCAAGGAAATGGAGCGCTTCTATGGCCAGAAGGGCGAAATCGCCTGGGGCAGCCAAATCCGCTCCTATGTTTTCCAGCCCTACACCATGGTGAAAGATCATCGTACGGATGCCGAAACCAGTAATGTCGAGGCTGTCATGGACGGTGATTTGGATCGTTTCATTGAGGCTTACCTGAAGAAGGAAAAAGTGGCTGAGAGGAAGGGGTAAGGCGATGTCAGTACGCAGCATGACCGGTTATGGGCGTGGCGATGCCACGGCAAAAGGCCTCCGTGTTGAGGTCGAATTGAACTCTGTCAACCGCAAGCAATTGGAAGTCCGGATTTCGCTGCCGCGCGCCTGGCAGTCATTGGAATCGCGGGTTGGGGAATTGGTTCAGGAAGCCATTTCGCGGGGCCAGGTATCCGGTTCAATCGTGGTGCATGTTTCCGAAGCTTTGCGCGCGAAAAGCCTGAAAGTTAACAAAGAACTCGCCATGGTCTATGTGACCGAACTTCGCAAGACAGCCAAGGCATTGAAGTTGAAGGATGACCTTTCCGCGAGTTTAGTGTTGAGTCTTCCGGAGGTGGTGAGTTATTCCGGGGTGGATCAGGATGTGGATTATGTCTGGCCGGTGATGGAAAAGGGGGTCAAGGCCGCGATGGCCCAGCTCCTGGTCATGCGGCTCAAGGAAGGGGCGGCGCTGACCCATGATTTGGAGAACCGGTTGAAAAAACTCGAGGAACATCTCGACTGCATCCGGCAGGAAGCTCCTCAAGTGACGAAACGGTATCGTGAAGCACTCCGCAAACGTCTGGCACAGGCGGCGGTGACCTTGGATGTCACGGATCCGGTGGTGACGAAGGATCTGGCCCTGTTTGCCGATCGGTCGGATATCACCGAGGAGATTACGCGGTTGGAGAGCCATCTCAAGCAGGCCTACGCCTTGTTCAAATCCCGCGAACCCGTGGGGCGGACCTTGGATTTTCTCGCCCAGGAGATGTTTCGGGAAATCAATACCATTGGATCAAAGGCCAATGAGGTCCGGATCACGCGGCAGGTGATTGAATTCAAAACCGAGTTGGAACGGATCCGGGAACAGGTTCAGAATATCGAATAGCAATTATGAAGTATGAAGGATGAAGCATGAAAGGGGCAGGTCAGAGGAGGGCGTTGTTAATTGTGGTATCGGCACCGTCAGGGGCTGGTAAGACAACGTTGTGTAACCGGCTGCTTGCCGAGCATGCCTGTATGACACGTTCCATCTCCTGTACGACCCGTGCCCCGCGCGGGGCGGAGGTGGATGGGCAGCACTATCATTTTTTGACACTTGCCGAATTCAACCGTCGTCTTGCAGAAGGATTGTTCCTGGAGCATGCTGTTGTGCATGGCAATCAGTACGGAACGCTGCGCAGCAACGTGGAGTCAGCGCTTAAGGCGGGTAAGGATGTACTCCTGGTGATTGATGTCCAGGGGGCGGCTCAAGTTCGCCGGGCGGCCCAAGCCCTGGGGGGGACCCTGGGCCGCGCCTATGTCGATATATTTATCGCGCCACCCTCGTTGGAGACCCTGCGTGAGCGGCTTCAAAAACGGGGTGAGGATACCTCGGAAGTGATTGAGCGCCGATTGATCAATGCCCGGGGTGAAATGGAGCGGGGGCGTGAATACCAATACCGTGTGGTGAACGACAATTTGGAGCAGGCATATGCCGAACTGAATTCCATCATCAACGCGGAACATGAACGGACATCATGTTAATTGATACCCATGCCCATTTCCGGGAAGCCATGACGTCCGGCGATCTTGCCGGGATCATGGAGCGGGCTCGGTTTGCCGGGGTGGGGCGGATCATGGCGGTGGGGTGCGAACCTGAAACCAATGCGGCTGCCTTGCGCATGGCGACGGCCTATCCGGATCGCGTCAAGGCCGCAGTTGCTTACGATCGGAGCCTGGCGGGGTCTGATGCCAAGGTTGACGATATCCGGCTATTGATCCAATCGGCTCCCGTCGGGCAGGTCACGGCCATCGGGGAGATCGGTCTTGATTTCTATTATGAACCCGAGACAGCTGAACTCCAGCAGGCATTGATGGATGCACAGCTTTCATTGGCCCGGGAACTTCGATTGCCGGTGATTGTGCATAGCCGGCAGGCGGATGCCGAAACGTTGGCTTTATTGTCGGCCCATGCAAAAGGATGGGCAGGTGCGCCTGACCGGATCGGGGTTCTGCATTGTTTTACCGGTGAGGAAGCGTTTGCCAGGCAGTTGCTGGAATTGGGGTTCATGATCAGTTTCAGCGGGATTGTCACCTTCCGGAATGCTGGTCCGTTGCGCATGGTGGCCAAAATGATCCCTGATGACCGGTTATTGCTTGAGACCGATTCCCCGTATCTTGCCCCTGTACCCCATCGCGGCAAGCCCAATGAGCCCTGCTATCTGCCTGCCGTGGCGGCCATTATTGCCGGGGTACGGGGAGTAATGGTGGAAGCAATTGCACACATAACTTCGGACAACGCGCTGCGGCTCTTTCAGATGAATATGCAAAATCAGGAGTGACTGCTCAGCGATACAAAATTCAGGATTCAAAATTCAGTATTCAGAATTCAGACGTGAAGACCATCGTGCGTAAGGTGCAGTGGCAGATCAAGTTCCTCAAGCCTTTTGCGTCTGAGCGTGTCATGATTTTCGTGAACGAGCCTGTGCTGGCCGCCTATGGGAGCAGTACTTATATCTATGTTTCCGAGGAGGCGGATAATCAGTATCAGCCTGCGTTAAATTACGTGCAGGCACAGTTGGCCAAGTATCAGGCTGATGATAATCTGAAATTGGTAGGCCGATATTGGAAATTGCTCCAGTATTTTGAACATCATCGTGCAAATTGGGTAAAAGACAGGGAGTCCGACTCATGAAAACGACTAATCTGGAAGTGCTAAGGGAAGTAAGGAATGAAGGCAAAAGTCATTGCGGTGTAGAACATGTACGGGGAAATGGTTATCTGGTTCTGAATTCCCGCCAAAAAATGACCACCCCGGCTACTCTTGCGAGAGAGCCCCATGGGCTCTTGTTACCGGGGTGGGACCTTTTCTAATTAATATGTCATAGGAATAACCCGGGGGTGGAACCGTGTCAAAACAAATTGGGCCAAATAACGTATTGAATATGAACATGATGAAAATCATCTGCGCGACAAATATGCCGTTTGCGATGGAAGCTTTCAGCACCCTGGGGGACACCCGCATTCTGGAAGGCCGTCATATCAAGCCGGAGGATGTGCGGGAGACGGAGATTCTGGCGCTGCGATCCACTACAAAGGTTAATCGCGAACTACTTGAGGGGAGCAAGGTCCGGTTTGTTGGCACTGCGACGATCGGGACGGACCACCTCGATATCGCCTATTTTGATAAGGCGGGCATCAAATGGTGTTATGCGCCGGGGTGTAATGCCAATAGCGTTTCTGAATATGTAACCGCCGCCTTGCTGTATCTGGCCTGCAAGCATGGGTTCACACTGCGCGGGAAAACCATAGGCGTCATCGGGGTTGGCAATGTGGGGCGACTTGTGGTGCAGAAGGCACGGGCATTGGGGATGCGGGTTTTGCTGAATGATCCGCCGAGGGAGAGAGCGGAAGCCAGTGGGCAGTGGGCAGTGAGCAGTGGGCAAAATGGTGAGGAGGCACCCCACTTTGTCAGCTTGGATCAGGTGTTGGCGGAGGCGGATATCATTACGGTGCATGTGCCGCTGACCAAAGAAGGGCCGGATAAGACGATTCATCTGGCTGATGCGGCATTTTTCAAGCGGGCAAAAAAGGGGCTTATTTTCCTGAATGCAGCGCGGGGCCCGGTGGTGGATTCGTCTGCCTTGATCCACGCCTTGGATGAAGGACAGGTCAGCCATGTTATTCTGGACACATGGGAAGGGGAGCCCAATTACCGCCTGAATGTATTGGCGCATGTTGATATTGCAACCCCCCATATTGCGGGACATTCCTTTGAAGGCAAGGTGATGGGGACGGTCATAGTTTACCGCGAAGTCTGCAAGTTCCTGGGGGTTCCGGCGACATGGTCTCATGAGTCCCTGATGCCGCCCCCCTTGGTGCCTGAAGTCAGGGTGGACGTTGCCGGGCGCGACGACCAGTCGGTTTTACGTGAGGTGGTACGGCAGGTTTATGACCTTGAAGGTGATGATCGCCGGTTCCGGGAATCCGCTGTGCTCGATGAAAAAACAAGAATGAAGAATTTCGACCATTTACGCAGCAATTACCCTGAACGGCGGGAGTTTCAGTACACCAAGGTGAAACTGAATGGTGGGAGTAATGATTTGCGTTGTGCATTTACTGGCCTTGGCTTTAAAGTGATCTGAATCTCTTATGAACGCGATCATTCTATCGATTGGTGATGAGCTAATTCTCGGGCAGACCTTGGACTCCAATTCCGCCTGGTTAAGTTCCCGTTTGGCTGATCGCGGTATTATCCCCTTATATCATAAAACGATAGCTGACAATCTGGACGCCACTGTTAGTGCCCTGCGACTAGCCTGTGAAGAGACGGATTTGGTGATTGTTACAGGTGGGTTGGGGCCGACGATGGATGATCTTACCCGGCAGGCGTTTGCTGCCATGATCAATAAACCCCTGGATTTGCATCCTCCATCACTGGAGCGGATGCGTGCCTTTTTTAAGCAGCTTGGGCGCGATATGCCGGCATCAAATCGAATCCAAGCCCATGTTCCACGAGGCGCGGAAGTCCTTGATAATGACTGGGGAACGGCGCCGGGTATCAAACTTAAAGTTGGGAAAACGTTGCTTTTTGCATTACCCGGTGTGCCCATCGAGATGGAAAAGATGGCTGAGCGTTATATTTTCCCTCTTTTCGAGCGGAGTTCCGGCAGCGTCGTAGTGGTGGAGTCGCTCTCCACCTTCGGTGCAGGGGAATCTGTGGTTGCCGAGAAATTGGGTGAAATCATGCGGCGTGATCGCAATCCGCTGGTGGGGACAACCGTTTCCGGCGGGGTGGTGACGATCCGGCTGCGGAGTGAGGCGCCTACATCCGATTTGGCGCAGAAACAACTTACCCGGACGGTTGCGCTGGTGAAGGAGCGGCTGGGGGTACTTGTTTTTGCTGAAGGGAAGCAGACGTTAGCAGAAGTTGTGGGGCAATTGGCGAAGGCAAAATCCAAGCGTCTGGTCACCGCTGAAAGCTGTACCGGCGGGTTGGTGGGCAAGATGCTGTCTGACGTTCCGGGAGCCAGTGCCTGGTTTGATGGCGGGTGGGTGACGTATTCAGATGCCATGAAGGTCCAGGCACTGTCAGTTCCAGCCACGTTAATTGAGCAGGGAGGGGCCGTGAGTGAATCGGTTGCCTGCGCGATGGCGGAGGGGGCTCTGAAGAAATCAACGGCTGATTTATCGGCGGCGCTGACAGGTGTTGCCGGTCCGGATGGTGGGACTGAGGAGAAGCCTGTAGGAATGGTCTGGATCGCCATTGGGTGCAGGCATGGGGCACGGATTGAGACCAAGGCCGAGTGCTTTCGATTTCCTGGCGGTCGTGAGATGATACGTGACCGGGCCGCCAAAACCGCTCTCAATTTGCTGCGCCTTGAACTGCTGAAAGTCGTTGGTTACCGGTTGTAACACTGTTGCTGCGCAGAGGACCAACGGCAGGGGTTGGTTTGCGGTGTTCCCGTTTCGGGATGCCGTAAAGCATGGCGATCCGGCGATTGGCTTCCGGGAGCATGGCTTTATCCATCACAAGATCCAGTCCCAGGCTTTTTAGCCGAATGCGGGTGATTCCTTCATCTTGATCCCGGATGGCAAAGACGTCCTTCATACTTGTCACCGGCTTGTTGTTGAGTTGGGTGACCAACTCATCGCGAATTTCCTGATATCCGACATTGATTGGATCTGGAAGGACGCCGGTGAGGATGATGACCCGCTCGCCTGGTTTGGTGGGGGCCTGCGCACGTGTCAGGTAAAGATCGACCAGGCGCGGGTTGGATCGAACCATCCACTGCGCTCCGTAGGCGAGTAGATAATCGGCAGAAAGCTCCCGGAAGATAAAGCCGCCTTCCACGAGATATTCGGCCTGTTCACCCTCAATATTCAGTGGAACCAGGGATTTTGAGTCGCTATAGGCGTCCAGCTTGAGTTGCACCTCTTCACTTTTCTTGTTTCGCCAGCGTGTGATGGTGATGATATCGCCGGGGTGCCGGCGGCCGGATATTTGATGGATCAGAACCAGTCGCCCGAAGTCTGGATCGGTATAATACCCCTGCGAATCAACGGCGTATCCATCCCATTTCAATATGACATCTCCTGACTGCAGAACAGCAGCAGCACCGCTCCCGGGAATGGTTCTCAAGACCAGTACACCTTGGCGGTCATCGGTGAGTCCATAAAACTTCCGGGCGGCCGGAGCGACCAGGGGAGCCCAGGTCATCCCGGCAATCGCAATGCCGCGATAGGGTGGGGCGCTGACATCATCGACGAACCGTTTCAGGATGGCGGTCGGCAGCACTAGACTGGTCTGGGTGGCGTCGTCATATTCCATGATCAGACCGGCCAACTTTCCCTCGTGGTAGGCAGGTGACCCCACACGCTCCAGTTTGAGGTCGGTCAGGGCTTGAAAGGTTAAAATGCTGAGGGGCGCATTGGGAAGTTGCGCGATCTGAATCGCGGTAATTCGGCCTTCCCCGCTTTGCTGCTGGCCCGCCGCGTCGAATTGAACGAGTTGGATTTTGGCGCCCGTCCTGAGGGGGGCACCCCACTGGACCGGGACATAGCCAGTGGTTGGGGCCGCCAACAGGGCGGCATTGATCCGGGGATCGGCTTCAATCACCCGGGCCGTGGTTTTGCTGGCACCGCCAGGAGGCTGTATCTCTATCAGTGTGGCATTTCTGACGAGATCCTCGGTGGTGATCAACTGGCCGTCCGTGATAACGATTCCATAGCCGGTACGTGATTCCGGACGGGCTTTTTTCCATGGAAAATGGGAGTCAAATTTCTGGACGGTGACCAGGACTTCGACCACGCTGGCGGGAAGGCTGTTGGTTTCGGCCCGGGTCGCCGGAGTGATCAACACCGCCAGACCCAGCGCTAAAACCGTTTGTCTTATAAATTGAGAGATGTGCGAGGTGAGTTTCATTACTTGGACTCCTGCGACTGGACATGACTGAAGGCGGGAATGCTGTATTGCGGCAGAATCTGGGCATCAGCGTCCACGGTTTGGGTGGCATCCATGATCAGGGGATCATCCCGTCCTTCAAACCGGAACACGTGGAAGCCCTGCGATGTTTTTTTCAAGGCCTCTGGAATATCGCTGATGTTACGGATGGGCTGACCATTGATCGAGGCTAGAATCTGGTTGAAGTGACTGGCGCAATAAGTGTTGATGGGATGAGGAAGGCGGCCGGTGAGCAGGACGAACTGGGTGCGGTCCTTAATCAGGTTATCCAGTTTGGCATAGCGAGCGGTGTAGAGCAGGTGTTGGGCTGCCGGGGTATTGAGTTCGGCGCCAAGGGTGGCCAGATAACCGCGACTGAGCGGGGAAAATATCAGACCGCCGACAATATAGTATTCCGACTTTTCGTCGTAGGTTTGACGAAAGATGAAGAGATCCGGCTTGCGCTTGAGTGGAACCACGATGGCGAGCGTATTATCCTCGCGCCAGATGGTGAAGTTTATGGTCTCGGTGCACTGTTTGCGCTCGATGAATTCACTATATTCAACGCTATTGCCATCCAGCCGGACCGAGCCGTCGTTGGCAATGGAGTGGCCGTCAATGGAAAGCAGGACGTCGCGTGGCTTGAGCAGGCCTGCGGCGGCGCCATAGGGATCCACATTGGCAACTACCACGCCGCTTGCGCTGGCGGGAAGCTTGAGATTGGCGCGCAGTGCCGGGTTTTCCGTGCGCAGATAATCAACTCCCATTTCCGGATAACCATCATAAACGCCGTCTTCAATATCTTTTAGAAAGTGCTCAATCACGGGAAGGGGGATGGTGTAGCCGATGTTTTGAGCGCCGACAATTCCCTGGAAGGCAATGCCAATCACCTTATTATTGAAGAGGACCGGCCCGCCGCTGTTACCGGGATTAATGGCGGCATCCACCTGCATTACAAGATGTGAATCGATGGAACTGTGGGTATAGAGGTTGTAGTCAATCCGGGAAACGACGCCCTTGGTGAGGGAAAGTCGACCGCCTCCCATTGGATAGCCGAGCACAATCACGGCGTCATTTAAACTGGGGAGGGTGGAGCCGAATGTCAGGGGTTTGGTCCCCTCAAAAAACGATTCATCTTTAACTTCCAGCACGGCGATGTCGCAGTCGTGGGCGATAAAGCGAACCTTGGCCGGGAATTTCCTGGTATCGCCTTCTCGCTGCACCTCGATAAAGCGTGCATCGGAGACAACGTGGGCGTTGGTCAGCAGGCGTTTCCCTTTAATGATAAAGCCTGAGCCGCTGCCGCTCATAGGCGGGCTGGACTGCCATGGTTGACGAAAATCCTCCTGTTGCACAGTAACGAATATTTTGACAACAGATTGGCGCTGCTGGTCAATCCCTGCGATGCTTGCAAAGGGGAGGCCCATGGCGACGGCCAGTAGAAGACCCCGGAGGTTATTATAACGAAGATGTTTTGATAATTGCATGGGTGCGACAATATCCAATCACTCAAAGGCTGTACAGAGGAATGACGCTTACTTAAGGTAATTTTCCGCACAACCAACCCCTAACCCCTCCAAGGATGGGATCCATCCTATCCAACACATGGTGGTTGGCACTAAACAACTCATTAATCTGGTGCGGTATTAATGGCCACTGATGTACAGACTCCGTAAATTCAGAAAAAGGCAGCCGTAAGGATAGCCTCGGCTGCGTTTGTCCAGGTCTTTGAGATTGCCCGGCCTTTCGGCAGTTGAATCATCAGCCGCCGGGAGGCTATTTTGTTTGCAAGCGAGACCGAGGCATACCGGTCAATCAGATGCGGTGGGGCGTGGTGAATGATGGCAATCAGGTTATCCAACAAATCCAAAGGTTCTTCGGTTTGCGGAACCAGTACAAATTGAAAAAGGTTGTCCGGTAATGTCCGCATGGCCTGCTGGATGAATTTCGTGAGGGGTGCCCGCTGTGTGAACAGGTCAGGTCCTTTGAAAAGAAAAGCCCGGCGGGTTTGAGTGCCTGAAAGTTTTTCCTTCCCGTGGTCCGTTACTGTGATTTGTTCGGGAAAAAGGTCGAGCTTCCTTCCGATGAATTGCGGAGTGGGCACATCCGAGCGGAGTTTGGGGTGCCGGGCGACAAAAGTTTCAATAGCCTGAAAGGCCGGGTGATCCATGCTGGACGTTTTTGTCACTGCATAAGGGGGGAGGGGCAGCGATTGGATACCCCACTCATGTTGCCGGTCTCTCAATTCGGTGCCTGGCAGGAGCAGGGTTTGCAGGCATTGGATGTTGGTGCTTCTCAATTTGAGTGCCCATCTCAATGACTCCTTGACCTCTTCGACTCGCTGAAGCGGGAGCCCATACATGATGTCCACGGTAACTTTGATGCCGCGTCGGGTCAAGAGGTTGATCCCCGCATCCAACCGGGACAGGGTGGTCGGGCGGCGGATAGCCTTGAGAACGGTGGCATCCCGGCTTTGCACACCGACTTCAATCTCCACAAAATGGGCGGCAACCATCAGGCCGGCCTCTTCCGTGGTCAAACGACTGGCATTGAGTTCGGCAAAAAAGGAGAGGGCGCCGTCCTTATTGAAGGCGGCAAGTCGGGTCAGAATCTCATGGAATCTGGGATGGGCATTAAAGGTGGGATCCACAAAGCGGATTTCGCGGGCTCCGATTTTTTTCAAGGCGTCAATTCGTGCCATGATGGCGTCGGGGTTAAGAAACGACATGGAACGGCGCAGGTGCGGGTAGCGGCAGTAAGTGCAGCGCATGGGACAGCCCCGCGAGGTTTCCAGGTAGGCCATGCCCTTGGCGTCAGGCCGGCAGGCGGCATGGCCGGGTGGTGGGATTTGGTGCGACAGTTCGACGGGACGGGGGATGGTATGCCCCCAGCGGTAGCCTTTGGGTGTCCGGAGCGCGACAGAGGAATAATTCACCGGTTTTCGGGTTCGGAAGGACCGGAGCAAGGCGGGAAAAACCACCTCTCCTTCGCCAACCGTGATGGCGTCGGCAATGGTTTTTTTGAACAGGAATGGATGCGAATAGGCCGCCTCGGGCCCGCCCAAAAGGATGCGGGTATGAGGGCGGTGCTTTTTCAAGGCCTGCATCAAACGCAGGGTTCTTTCAATGTTCCAGAGATACATGGTGCAGGCGATGAGGTCGGGCTTTCTGATGAGAATCTCCGCAAGCATGGTCGGATTGTCATGTGAGCAAGCAGTGGCGGGAAGCTGGAGAAATTCATAGTAAGCATCTTCCCCCGCCCGTTCGGCCGCGTATTGTAGATAGGTGGCAGCAAGTGGGATGTTTTCAGTATCCCCATGAATATCATTATCCAATTGGGGTAGCTGGAGAAATAAGATTTTCTTGCGTTGTGCCATAGCCGTGCTTTTAGCATTGGCCATTGAGAATGGCAAGGAGGGGTAGGACATTTAAATCCGAGAATAAGCACCCTCACCCCAGCCCTCCCCTGAAGGGAGAGGGGTTGGGACCTCCAATCTTACCTCGCCCCTTGGGGGAGAGGACTAAGGTGAGGGGTATCGAATGCAAAATCTTGAAGTTGTGTAAATTGTGTCGATTATGATAGAAAAGATATTTCGTTATGTGGTTACGAGGAAGAGTTATCAAACAGCCGAAGGGATAATGCGAGCATGAAGGACATTGCAGTTAGCGACGTTCGGAATTTTGTTTTATTGGGTCATACGGCGAGTGGGAAAACGACGTTGGCGGATGCGTTATTATATAAAATGGGCGCCAGTGACAGGCTGGGTTCGGTGGATCAGGGGTCCAGTCTGGGTGATTACACTGATGAGGAAAAAGCCCGCAAAACAACCATTTATGCAAAGTCTTTCTGTGGCACCTATAAAAGTTCCGATGGCCACAACATGGACATTGTTTTCTGTGATACTCCCGGGTATGCCGACTTTTTTGGACAGGTCATTCAGGCGAGTCGTATTGCCGGCGCCGCCCTGATCACCGTGGATGCGCATGCCGGTATTCAGATTGGCACCATGAAAGCCTGGAAGCAGGCCTCGACGCTGGATATCCCCCGCGCCATTGTGGTGACGGGACTGGATCGCGAGAATTCGCCTTTTGATAAGGTCATGGCTGATATCAAGGCGACCTGGGGTGATCGCTGTATTCCCGTTCTGATGCCGCTGCCAGATAACAGCGGGGTGGTGGATGTGTTGGCGGCGACCAATGTGCCGGACGAGGTCAGTGAGGCATTAACGGAGGCCAAGAACGCCCTGGTGGAAATGGCCGCGGAGACGGATGACACCCTGATCGAGAAATATCTTGCAGGTCAACCTTTGTCCGCCCGGGAAATTGCCGATGGCTTGCGGCATGCCGTGTTCGATCGCAAATTGGTTCCGGTATTTGCCTGCATGGCCCTTAAGAACATCGGGGTGGGTGAACTGCTGGATGGAATTGCCCGTTTCTTTCCATCTCCTGCTGATCGTCCTGTGAAGGATGCCGACGGCAAAGCCATTGATACGGCTCCCACCGCCCCGTTTGTCGGTTATGTCTGGCGTACGGTTAATGATCCCTTCATTGGCCACATGAGTTTCGTCTATGTCTGTGGGGGGACGTTGAAACCCGACATGGAAGTGATGAATATCAACAAGGATCAAAAGGAACGTGTAGTCCAGTTTGTATCGTTGAACGGCAAGAAGCAGACGCCGATCACCGAGGCGGAAGCTGGTGATATCGTGGCGATTTCAAAGCTGAAGGTCACGACTCTTGGCGATGCGCTTTGTCAGGCTCCGGCGAAGAGCACCTTCGCCCCGTTTTCCTTTCCAAATCCTGTGATGTGGTATGCCGTGGCAGCCAAAACACAAGGGGATGAGGACAAGATCGGTACCGCCTTGCATAAACTGGCGGAAGATGATCCCACGATTCATGTGGAGCGCCATGCAGACACCCATGAGACGATTATTGCTGGAATGGGTGATACCCATCTGGCGGTGGCCGTGGAGCGCATGAAGAAGCGGAACAATGTCGAAGTGACCATGAGCACGCCGAAGGTGGCTTATAAAGAAACGGTGACCGGACGCGGCGAAGGGCATTACAAGCACAAGAAGCAGTCTGGCGGGCGCGGTCAGTATGGTGAGGTTTACCTGAAGGTCGAGCCGCTTCTGGAGGGGGATGAAGATATTTTTGTGGATGCGCTTGTCGGTGGGTCGATTCCCCATAATTTCGTGCCGGCCGTTCATAAGGGTGTGGTTGATGGGATGACGAAGGGCTCGCTGGCTGGGTGCCCGGTGGTCCGGATTAAATCCACCGTTTATGACGGATCCTACCATGATGTTGATTCCTCGGAAGTGGCATTTAAGATTGCCGCCGGCCGTGCGTTCCGTGAGGCGATGAGTAAAGCCAAGCCTGTCCTGCTGGAGCCGATCATGTCGGTAAAGATTACGATCCCCGACCACTTTATGGGGGACATCAACGGAGATATGAGCCATCGGCGCGGTCGGATTGTGGGGATGGATGCAGGGGATGGCCTGCAGGTTATCACGGCCGATATTCCCCAGTCGGAACTGTTCAATTATTGTGCCGAACTGCGCAGTATGACCGGGGGCCGGGGTTCGTTTGAGATGGCATTTGCGAGGTATGATGTCGTGCCGGCTTCGGTGGCCCAGAAGATTATTGCGGCCGCTGCCAAGAATAAAGAAGAGGAGCAGGATTAAGTCCAGCTGGTGAATCCCTTTGTTGCATCCATGACGCGTTGTGAGTTGTGTCCCAGGCGATGCGGGGTCAACCGGGCGGAAGGACAGTTGGGGTATTGCCAGGCGGGTGGGACGGTTGAGGTCTATCGATACGGGTTACATCACGGTGAAGAGCCGCCGGTCTCGGGGGTGAGAGGCTCCGGGACGGTGTTTTTCAGCCGTTGTACGTTAAGTTGTTTGTACTGTCAGAATTATCCCTGGAGCCAGGAGGGACAGGGCCGGGCGGTGACGGTGGATGAGATGGCGGAAATGCTGAGGTCACTGTGCCGGGATGGGTGTCATAATTGGAACCTGGTGAGCCCGACGCCCTGGTTGCCATGGATTCATGAGGCCTGGAGCCGGGTGGTTGCGGATGGACTCTCGCGGCCAATCGTGTATAACACGAGCGGATTTGAGAGGGTTGAGCAGCTGCGTGCGCTGGCTGGCTGGGTAAATGTCTATTTGACGGATTTGAGGTATGCGCAGGATACGTCGGCGAAGGCCGGTTCAGATTGTGCCGGTTATGTCGAGGCGGCGCGGGCGGCGCTGTTGGAAATGTGGAGCCAGACGGGCCCGTTGAAAATGGATGAGGAGGGCGTGGCGGAACAAGGGACGATTTGCCGGTTGCTGGTGTTGCCGGGACGCGCCGCTGAGGCGGTGGCCAATCTGGAATGGTTGGCGGCAGCCGTGGGGACGGAGATCCCAGTGAGTGTCATGGCCCAGTATACGCCGGCATACAAGGCTCTGAATGAGGCGCCGTGGGATCGACGCCCGACACAGGATGAGTACGGGGATGTGGTTGAGGCAATGGAGCGGTTGGGATTTTCTGAAGGTTGGATTCAGGAATATGAAACCCCGTCGCAGGACAGTTTGGTTGGATTCAAGATGAGCCCGGGTTAATCGGGTTTGATTAAATATCAGGAAAGCGAGGAATGAGATGAGCGGTCATAGTAAGTGGAAGACAATTCAGCACAAGAAGGGCGCGGCGGATGCCAAGCGTGGTAAGATTTTCAGCAAGATGGCGAAGGAATTGATGGTTGTGGCCAAGGCCGGAGGCGGGAGCCCCGATACCAATGCCGCCCTGCGCAACCTGATCGTCCGATGCAAGGCAGCCAGTATGCCCAATGAAAACATTGACCGTGCCATCAAGAAGGGTACCGGTGAATTGGCGGCGGAAATCATGGAGGACATCACCTACGAAGGTTTTGCCGCCGGCGGCGTCGGGGTGGTGGTCAAGGTGTTGACTGATAATAAAAATCGGGCAGCGGCAGAACTGCGTCACATTTTCTCCAAGAACGGCTCGAGCCTTGCGGCGCCGGGTTCGGTGTCACGCGGCTTCAAGCGGCGTGGCCAGATTTTCGTGGATGCGAAGACCATTGAGGAGGACAAGTTGATGGATATCGTCCTGAACGCCGGTGCGGATGACATGAGCCAGGATGGCGAGCAGTTTGAGATTCTCACCGATCCCAATGCGTTTCAAGTGGTTCTGGACGCCCTTGAGAAGGCTGGCGTAAAAACTTCCGAGGATTCAGCCATCCGACTTGTGCCCGAGACATATGTGTCCATTACCGACAAAACCGTGGCCAAGGCGGTTATGAAGTTTGTGGAGACGCTGGAAGATAATGATGATGTACAGGACGTGTACACCAACATGGATATGGACGACAGCGTTCTGGCACTGATCTCAGCGGAATAATGCGCGTTCTCGGGATAGATACCTCGTTACGTTCAACTGGCGTGGGCGTGGTGGAGTCCTGTGCCGGCAAAATGGTGGCGATCGAGTACGGTCGGATTCACAATGCCGACCGTCTTTCTTTGTCGGAGTGTCTCCGGCGGATTGATGGCGGGATCCGCGAGATGATCGCGCGGACGAAGCCGGAGTTGGCGGCCATAGAGGATATCTTTTTCGCCAAAAACGCCCGGACGGCCATGGTGCTTGGTGAAGCCCGGGGCGTGGTGATTGCCGTGTGCGCAACCTCCGGGATTCCGGTGTACGAATATGCGCCGCGCCGGGTCAAGCAGTCTGTCACCGGGATTGGATCCGCCGACAAATTGCAGGTGCGTAAAATGACCATGGTGGTTCTGGGTTTGAAAGAAGAGCCGCAGGAGGATGCCGGGGATGCATTGGCGATCGCCCTGTGCCATCTCAACAGCCGGAATCCAATCGCTGAACTGGCCCCGAAACCAATCTAGGATTGGCGACAACCGCGAGGGACTATTTATGATTACATTCCTTGAGGGAATTCTTGACGAGAAAGAACCTACACACGTCGTGCTTAATGTTGGCGGGGTGGGGTATGAAGTGGTGATTTCCCTGAACAGTTATGATCGTCTGCCAGCGCCGGGTGAAAAGGTGCGGTTGTTGACCCATGATCACATCCGGGAAGATGAGCATAGGCTGTTCGGGTTCATGACGGCGGATGAACGGCGGGTGTTCACCCTGTTGCTGGGGGTGTCCGGTATAGGGCCCAAGATTGCTCTCTCCGCGCTCAGCGGAATGACAGTCCGTGAAATCAAGGTGGCTATCAAGGATGGCGATGTGAAGAGGCTTAGCTCCATTTCCGGGATAGGCAAAAAGACGGCCGAACGCATGGTCATCGAACTACGTGACAAATTCGGTGCCGGAGAAATCCTGGCGGCCTCAACCACGGGGCAGTCCGAAACGGATGTCAAATTGCGTGACGCGATTCTGGCGCTGATTTCACTGGGTTACAAACGCACTGAGGCCCAGGAACTGGTGCTGCGGGTTATCAATCAGCCCAACATGGCGGGTGCGACAGTTGAAGACATTGTGAGAAAATCTCTGGCAGGGTAAATGAAAAACTAAACAGGAGAAAAATATGGCAGAACTAAAGGGATCGAAGACGGAAAAGAATTTGCAGGACGCATTTGCTGGTGAATCCCAGGCCCGCAACAAGTACTCCTATTTCGCCTCGACGGCGAAGAAGGAAGGCTATGAGCAGATCGCGGCGATTTTCCTGGAAACAGCCGAACAGGAAAAGACGCATGCCAAATTGCATTTTAAGGCCTTGAGTGGCATTGGGGACACGCTTGCGAATTTGAAGGCGGCGGCAGGGGGTGAGCATGAGGAGTGGACGGAAATGTATCCTCGCATGGCCAGGGAAGCCCGCGCGGAAGGTTTTGACGAGATTGCCCGGCTATTTGAAGGGATTGCCAAGATTGAGAAGGAGCACGAGGAACGTTATAAAGCCCTGCTGAAGAACTTGGAAGAGGGCAAAGTGTTCAAGAAGGATGTTAAGGTCAAATGGCGTTGCCGTGAGTGTGGCTTTGTCTACGAAGGAACCAACGCCTTGTCAAAGTGCCCGGTTTGTGAGCATCCGCAAGCCTTTTTCGAGATCACCCCGGCAAATTATTGATCGATCTGAATAAATCCTGCGTCTCATTCGTCTAAATTCATGGAGGCAATTGTTTCAATCGAGCTTCTTGAACGTGCCAGGAAGGGCGATATGGACGCTTTTCTGGCATTGTTCGAGGAGTCACGTGCAACGATTCATGCGGTGGCGTGGCGGTTGGTTGGGCCGGATGAAGCTGAAGATGTTGTGATGGAAACCTATCTGCGGGCCTGGAAGTCGGTCCCCGGCTTCACAGGGCGGTCCAGTGTAAGGACATGGTTGTGCAGGATTGCGCATAACTGCTCGGTGGACTGGTTAAGGAAACGGCGCCATGTGGTTCAGCCGCAAGACTTTGGAGAGGATGATGAGTCGGGGACTGGGGGCGGTGAGGGGGGGCAATTTGCTGATACCAGCCAGCGTGCCCCTTCCGAGGTTATGGCAGGAGCTGAATTGCAGGTTGCGATTGATTCGGCCTTGGAAACAGTCTCTCCCGAGCATCGTGTGGTGTTATTATTGAGATTTTCGGATGGTTTGAGTTACTCCGAAATTGCGGAGGCCACCGGGGTATCGATCGGTACTGTCATGTCCAGGCTGTTTAATGGGCGACGTAAACTTATTAAGGCACTTGCGAACCTTGGCATAAAGACGTCAGGAGGGTGGCTATGAACAAAGGCACATGGCTAGAAATTGAGGCAGGCTTGATACGCCGGAAAACGCCGGCGATGCGAAGCGCGGTTGAATCGTTTCAGCAGGACTTCAAGGCGCGCGCCACTTTTATTCGGCAGGAAACTGTAGCTGAGACAGCGCTGTCATGGTTCCCAGTTTTGAACTGGCGTTATGTGGTTCCCGCGGCAGCGGCGCTACTGATTGCAGGGCTTGTGATGTGGCCTTCTCCAACCGCTCTGGTTACCCAGATTAAGTCGTTGCAAGTGTTTTCACCCCACAGCTCTGTGATTATTATGGTGGATGAGAAAGAGCCCGGAACGGTGGTTTGGGTGACTGATTTGGAGTCCGGCGATGGGAATGCGGGATAAGACATGAATGTTAACCTTAAAATAATCTTGTTCCTTGGCATGATGTTAAGTGCGGGAGTAGCTTTTGCGGGTTCAACCTTGAGCATCAGGTTGGTTGAAGCCAGTAATGCCGGCCAGGGGATGGGTACCGGATTAGGTGATGTTGCGCACTTGCTACAGAATAATCTGCCCTATAAAACATTTCAATTGCTGGCGAGTCGTTCCATGTCGTTGCCGGCAAGTAGTGCGGCTTCATTAAGCGCCGGAATTGTCGCCCGTTGTTCTGGCGGGCAGGATAACATGCATGTGATTCTTGAACGCGGTGGCAAAAAAATCATGCAGACCACCGTTGAACTCCGTGATGGAACCCCTTTAATCATTGGCGGGATTTCGTCCGGGCAGGGGAAGTTGATTGTCGTGCTGCTTGCGAAATGAAAGCAGTATTCAGAATTCAGGTCGAAACTTTTCCCTCGCCCCTTGAGGGAGAGGGTTAGGGTGAGGGGTTTCCATAGTCAGAATCCAGAATGTCCACCATTCGGAATCCTGACTACTGATGACTGAATCCTGATTTCTTAGAATCCGTACGCGACTTTCAATTGATCTTCAGTAGGCAATGCCGGGTAATACTCGCCTCGTGGCCCGACATATTGATTGCCCAAGCGCCGCATGGTCACCGGAGTATACGAGCCATTGGAGTTTTTTACATTAATGACCGTCGTGTTGGCGGCTTCGTTGGCAGCGCCGATTTGAGCGTTCATGGCGCCCATTTGAGCGTTCGATTTATCTGTTTGGTGTCCCATAGCCCCGCCCATCAGTCCGCCCAGCGCCGCGCCAGCAACCATGCCTTCACGGTTGCCGAATGCGCCGTGACTATTATTGCCTATGATACCGCCAGCGATGGCTCCTAAAGCTGCGCCAATTGCCGCTTGATTAAAAGTTGAAGGATTCTCCTGATATTGAGGAGTGGAACATCCCACCATGACGAGCCCAGCCATTGCGATGCCTGCCGATTTGAGAATCATTGTCTTTTTCATATCAATCTCCCTTTAGTGAATCTTTTCATCATTAAGTCTGGTCTTTTTTATACCATGACCGTTTATATTCGTATAGACGGAAGTGATCGCTTTTTTATTCATTGATTGTAATAATCCTGGTAGTCAGAATGTTGGTATTAAACAACATGAATAATAATAAAATAACAATGCAATAAATGATGGGTTTGACACGTTATACATATCAACAATGCAGATGCAAAATCAGCCCAGGATTGAAAAAAAAACGCTCATTTGCGGTCAGGCGGAATTAGTCGCCTCCAAACTGTTTTTGCCAGCTCGTACCGAGCACGTGATTACGGCTTGTGGCCATGATGGTGTGGCATTGGAGCAGTTGCTGCACGACGAAATGATGGCTGAAGAAGCGCAGCCTGTCAGCCGGTTAATTTTTGGAGGGGGCCGTTACTATGAGGCGTTGGGCGAGGCCTATTTACGGGAGGACGGCTGTCTTCTGCGGCTAAAAGAGGCAACCTGTAGTGACGGCCAAATGTGCGCCATGCAGGCCACGGCCATTTCGGGGACATCATTGTTTCCATTGCGTCAGAAAGGGCGCAACATAGGCGTGATTTATGAAGATGAGTGTGCCCGCTATTGTCGCTTAACGGGGGTTATTCCTCTTGTTATGACCGCCTCGCGGGAAGAGCAGACACTTGCCGTTTTTGAGATGCTGGATTGGATTCTTACGACCAATGGGTTCTGCTTTACGGACACCATTCGCACCTGGTTCTATCTTGATCATTTGCTGGACTGGTATAAGGAGTTTAATGATGTCCGGACTCGTTTTTTTGAAGTGCGAGGAGTCTTTAACAAACTTGTGCCGGCCAGTACGGGCATCGGGGCGGCCAATCCCTGGGGGGCGGCCTTGACCTGCGATCTGCTCGCCATTCAACCGAGGACGGCGGATGTTTCCATTGAAGTTGCGTCTTCGCCCCTGCAGGACTCGGCTCTCAGATATGCCAGTTCTTTCAGCCGTGCCGTTGAAGTTCGCATGCCATCGCACCGCAGCCTGCTGATATCAGGAACCGCGAGTATTGATGCTGAGGGTAAAACACAATTTGCGGGTGATCATACCCGCCAGATCGAGCGGACCCTTGAGGTCGTGACGGCCCTCCTTGAATCCCGCAACATGGCTTGGAAGGATGTGAACCGGGGAATCGCTTATTTTAAGGATATGGAAGATCGATCGATTTTCGATGCCATTTGCCGAACTTATGGTATACAACTATTCCCGTTGGCGTTGTCGCAGGCGGATGTGTGTCGACATGACCTGCTGTTTGAACTGGAAGTTGATGCCGTCAAAATATAGGAAAAAAGATATTATGCACACAATTTGGTTTGCTGTTCTGTCCCTGATGTTATCGTTTGTTTCTCTTTCAAATGCAGGAAACGCGACCGGTTGGCGTGGCGATGCCACCGGCCGTTATCCTGCGGCCACTCCACCTGTTTCCTGGTCTAAAACCAACAATGTCGTCTGGAATACGCGTTTGCCTCATTTTTCCAATGCGACTCCATTGCTCCTCAAAAACAGACTTCTGGTATGTGCCGAGCCCTCTACTTTAATTTGCCTCGATGCCGTCAACGGGCAGATTTTGTGGCAGAAGACTAACACGTACGCGGATGTCCTCTCACCGTCCGAAATTGAACAGGCCAGACTTGTTTATACCAATCTGGCATCCAACCCGCGAACTCATGATGTTACAGGGTTTACTTCGCCTTCGCCGGTAACGGACGGGAAGCGCATTTATGCGGTGTTTGGGAATGGTGTGGCGGCTTGCTATGAATTGGATGGAACGCGGGTATGGGGCCGGCTGATTGAACGGCCGCAACATGATTGGGGCCACAGTGCGTCACCGTTGTTGATTGGCAATAAGATGCTGGTACATGTGCTCAAGATGACCGCTTTGGATGTGTCCACTGGAAAGACATTGTGGGCTACCGAATCACCTCCGGGATGGGGGACATCCGTTTCTGCGCGGCTGGGTGAAGTGGAAGTGGTGATCACACCTAAAGGTGACATTTTCAGGGTTTCTGATGGGACAAAACTCGCTAAGTCTGTAGCCAAGCTGGATTACTGTGCACCGGTGGTTGAGAAAGATATTGTCTATTTTGTAGAAAATGGCGGCAAAGCTATTCGTCTTCCTGCCACAGTTTCCGAGCCGGTAAAAGTTGAGACTCTTTGGCAGACCAGCCCGGTGGCGGAGCGCTATTACGCCTCACCGGTATACTATAAGGATCGTCTCTATGCGGTCCAGCAAAGGGGAGTCCTCAGTACCATCGATGCGGTTACCGGCAAGGTCTTGTCTGAGAATAAATTAGAACTTGGCGGCACCTTTTATCCCAGCGTTACTCTGGCCGGACACAATCTTTTCGTGAGCAGTGACAATGGTGTGACGGTTGTATTTGATGTGGACGATGCAGGAAAAGAAATTGCGCGGAACTCGCTGGAACCTTTCCGGAGTTCTCCCGTTTTCGATGGCACCCGCCTCTACATACGTACGCTTGCCGGCGTTTATTGCATTGGTAAATGAGGGATTTCCACGACGTGATAATGCCCTTGATTGAAGACCTGTCTGGCGGAAGAGGGCGGCTTCCATTGAAATCGATCTGAATAGATTAGTAGGCTGCCAAGCTTGAGGGGGGTTGGCGCAAGGTGCAGCGGGGTAGGCCAATAGCCGGCTTTCAGGAAGATCGTACTTTCATCAATGGTCGTCATGGCGGCAGAAACAACTTGAGTCGGATTCTGCGCGCGTGCCCATTCAACTAAGGCCGTGAGATTCTTTTCCGGCGGATCTTGAAAATGGATGGGCAGGAGTTGGATGGCCAGGCTGACAGCAATGATGAGCAGGGCGGTGAGGTTCAGTCCCCGCCGGTACCATTGGCGTAAGGGACTCCATGCACATGTGGCAATGCCATAGGCGGCGATCATGGCCATCATCGGATAAAGCGGGAGCTCGTAGCGTGGTCGCTTGTCCGGGAACAGGGTGAGTCCGATCGCCCAGAATCCTATCCACACTGAGGCAAGTAAAAACATTTGGCGGTGATGTCGGGAGACAGGGTGTCGCCACCAGCGAAACAGGCCTGCAATCAGGGCAATCATCCAGGGCCAATAGGAGCGCCCAATTTCAACAATGTAGTACCATACGGGTTCACGGTTGCGGAGTCCTTGTAGCCGGGCCACCACCTCATGGCCGAAGTATTGGCGGGTGAAGGCCTCGCCATAGAGGTGAATCATGGAGGCGTGCCATGGAAGGGCAATGAGAAGCGCCGTCAAGGTAAGGGCGAGAATGGATGAAGCAGATCCTAACCGGTTCTTTCGCTCAAAAAACTGCCAGACGAAAAGAATGGGAATCACCATAAACGCCATTAATGGTTTGCACATCAGGGCCAGCCCGAGGGGAATTCCGGCGAGCCAGGATACGTTTTGACGATTGCCTTTGATGGCTGCCAGCCAGATCCAGACGGCGGCCAGCATAAACAGGAGCTGCCACATATCCAGACAGATCTCGCGGGAGCGGCGGAAGAACTCATAAGAGAGGGCCATCACGGAACCGGTGAGCAGGGCGAGGATTCTGCCTGAAAGTCGACGGGAAATCCCGACGGTGAGCAACACGCACCCAGCGGCGGCGAGAATGGAGGGGAGTCTTGCGGCGGCGAGGTTGATGCCGAATAAATGCAGGAAAAGCCCGTGGATCCAGAACACCAGCGGTGGTTTGTTGAAATAGCAGACAGACGGATGCTCATGGGGCGTCCAGAACAGGGTGGGGTTTTGCCAACCTTGCAATCCGACCGCGGCATAATGCGCGGTTTCTGCCCTGAAATCGCCCTGATCAAGATGGGGCAGGGTGACGGCCAGAAGGAACAACACCGGCAACGCATAGATCCAGAATCGTCGTTTCATAATGAGTTAGTCGTTGGAAGATATTGCATCTGGGGGCGGCTTGCACTAATTTTCTGGCACACATGTTAACTGCATTCATAGGGCGATCCATCGAAGAGCGGGCGTTTGCGGCGTTACTGGCGACCGTTTGTACCATCACTTTCTCCATTGCGTTGGGACAACTCTGTGCCGCAGTGTGTTTGTTGCTGTTCCTGATGGGGCTTTTTGCGAAACAGATTACGTGGCGCAATCCGCCCGGTTTGGGAATCGCGGTAGCGTTTGTGGTTTTTGCGATCATACTCTCTGCCATTCTGGGAGACATCGCCGGTCTCTGGACGAGAGTCGGGCGGTTATTCTGGTTTATTCTTATACCTGTCACGGCTTCCCTGGTGGCAGTAACTGGGCGCGATCGCAAAGTGATTGCGGCATTTCTGGGCGGTTGTGCGGTGTTGGGGGTTAAAGATCTTGTGGTGTATCCGATACTGGCCTGGCGTAAACCCCTTCCGGATTATCTGACTGCCCTGATTGACAAAGGATCCATGACCGATGGGCAGATGCTGATGTTGGGAGTGGTGGGGACGGTGCTGATTTTGTTGATGGCGGTCAAGGAGCGGCGCTCCATGCCCTGGTGGTGGTGGGTGATCCTGCTGGCCCAAGTAGCGGGCCTCGTGATCAACTTCAAGCGCGGATCATGGTTCTGTGCCATGATCCTGATCGGGATTGCGGTGTTGTTGCAACTCCGGTGGCGTGCCTGGGTGGTCATGGCGTCATTACTTGTGATCTTTTTCGCGCTCCCTCCTGTACAAACCCGGATGCTTCAATTGAAGCGGGAATTCAATGTTGAGGGTGGGGGCCGGTTGACCATGTGGTTCAAAATCGCCCCCGCCTTGATACGGGACCACCCTGCCGGAATTGGATTCGGGTGTCTGACCAACGAAAAAATGAAACAGGTTTTCAGGCATGTGGAGCCGAACCGGAATCATCTGCATGCCAATTGGGCGCAGGTGTTGGTTGAAACAGGCTGGGCCGGGCTGGCGCTGTATCTCGTATGGATGGTGAAAATGTTGCTGAACAACCTCGCCTGGGTGCGGCGCTTACGAACGGCGACAGCGGCGGAAAGAGGTGTGGCGTGGGTGGCGCTTTCCATTTTGGCCGGACTATTGTTAAACGGCCTGGTTGAGTATAATTTCGGGGATACCGAATTGATGTTTATCTATGCCGTCATTATGGGCTTAACAGGTGCTTGCATAGGCAAGTCTGTATCGGTAAAGTGGCGCGCATTATGAAACAGGGCGACAAATTGAAATGTAAACCGGCAATAAGTTCGGTGCTCATTCAAGCCATTGTGCCGGCTGTAGTCGGGCTGATTTTTTTGGTTTTGAAAAAGCCTGTGACCGCCAAGGTGTTATGGGGCATCAGCGGTTTATTACTCGTTTCCGGGCTCTTTATTCCTGCCGTTTTCAACCGGATTGAGCAGTTTGGCCGCTGGTTCGGGAAATGGGCGGGAACCGTCATTACCTGGGGCCTTATGGTTCCGGTATTCTATCTTGTTTTTGTGCCTGGCCGCTTGATTTTAAAGTTGCGCGGCATCGACCCGATGTGTCGGAAATTTCCGACGGATGCCAAGACTTACTGGGTGCCCCGCAAGCCGGTAACGAACATGGCGGAATATAAGAGGCAATTCTGATGAATATTCTAGGCATCAGTGCATTTTATCATGATTCAGCGGCCGCTTTGGTTTGTGACGGCGAAATCATTGCTGCCGCACAGGAAGAGCGTTTTACCCGGAAAAAGCACGACCCCAATTTCCCTCTTAACGCTGTGAAGTATTGCCTGGCGGAACTTGAGAAGCGTGGCGGCACCCTCGATGCCGTCACCTTTTATGACAAACCTATCCGCAAGTTTGAGCGTATTTTAAAAACCTACTTCAGCACGGCTCCGGCAGGGTTGCAGTCCTTTATGATGGCCGTTCCGCTCTGGTTGAAGGAAAAACTCTGGATTCCGATGGAAATCGAGGAAACACTTGAGAAATGCGGGCTCAAAACAATCCCCACCATTTTTTTCCCCGAGCATCATGAATCCCATGCCGCAAGTGCCTTTTTCCCGTCACCTTTCAAATCCGCGGCGATTTTGACATTGGATGGAGTCGGGGAGTGGGCTACAAGTACGATCGGTCGTGGGGACGGCAACAAGTTGGAGATCCTTGAGGATTTGCATTTTCCGCACTCGCTGGGATTGCTTTATTCCGCCTTTACTTATTTTACTGGGTTCCGCGTGAATTCCGGGGAATATAAACTCATGGGCTTGGCCCCTTATGGGGAGCCGAAGTATGTGGATGTCATATGGGATAACCTTCTGGATATGCGCGAGGATGGCTCCTTCCGGTTAAATCTGAAGTATTTTGGTTTTGTCGACGGGCTCACCATGACCAATGATGCCTTCGCCGGTCTGTTTGGCGGGCCTGCCCGATCCTCCGAGAGTGAAATAACCCAGCGTGAAATGGACATCGCCCGCTCCATTCAGGTCGTGACTGAAGAAATTGTGATCCGCATGGCGCGTCACGCCAAAAAAATTACCGGCGAAGATTATTTATGCATGGCGGGCGGTGTGGCCCTGAATTGCGTGGCCAATGGCCGGCTTTTACGTGATGGCATTTTCAAGGATATCTGGATTCAACCGGCGGCCGGGGATGCCGGTGGCGCCTTGGGTGCGGCTCTCATGGTCGCTTATCAGGTCATGAAGCATCCGCGTCAGGCGGATAATGTTCATGACTTTATGAAAGGGTCGTTACTGGGGCCGGATATTCAGGATGCTGCCGTTGAGGCATTCCTCAAGGCCAATAACTATCCCGGGCACAAGTATGATCGTCAGCCGTGGGCCGATGAAATTGCGAAGCTCATTGCCGCGGAAAACGTTATCGGCCTTGTCCAGGGGCGAATGGAATTCGGGCCCCGCGCCTTGGGTGGCCGTTCCATCATCGGGGATGCCAGGTCGCGGAAAATGCAGTCGGTCATGAATCTCAAGATCAAGTATCGCGAGTCTTTCCGGCCCTTTGCGCCGGCCTGTCTGGCGGAGCGGGTGAGTGATTATTTTGAACTGGATCGGCCATCGCCTTATATGTTGCTGGTGGCGCAGGTACAAAAAGCGCGTTGCAAGGGGCTTGAGGATGCGGGGCAGCTATCGATTCGTGACCGCATCAATCAGGTGCGGTCGGATATCCCCGCCATAACCCATGTTGATTATTCTGCGCGGGTACAGACGGTGTCACCCGAAAGCAATGCGGGTTATTACGATATCATTAAGGCGTTTGAAAAGCAGACGGGGTATGGCGTGGTCATCAATACCTCCTTCAATGTCCGGGGCGAGCCGATTGTCTCAACGCCTGAGGATGCCTATCGCTGCTTTATGCGGACGGAGATGGATTACCTTGTGTTGGGCTCGTTTATTTTATCGAAAAAAGAACAGCCGCCGTGGCAGGATAAAGCCAATTGGCGGACGGAATATGCTTTAGATTAAGGGACACTCATGCGCTTTTTAAAACATTTGGGTAGGTTGCTTAAAGAGTTCGGGAGCTTTGCCTGGCACAACAAGGCCTGGTGGATCATTCCCGTCGTGTTGGTGCTCCTGTTGCTGGGGTTCTTCATTGCGACCAGCACCGCCGTAGCCCCGTTCATCTACACTCTTTTCTGAGTCTGAAATCTGCACCCTCGCCCTTCAGGGGAGAAGGCTGGGGTGATGGTGTATACCTTATGAGCTCTTGATCAGGCTGGCATCAAGCTGGCGCAAATAGCGCTTCCGATACCATACAAATCCGAACAGGTCGAAAATCGTCCGGGGTAGGCGTTTCATGTTGGTGTATTTAGACGTCCCCATGGTGCGGGCGCGGTGATCCACTGCTACTTCCTTGATTTTGCGGCCGTTCAGTGTGAAGTAGGCCGGCATGAATCGATGCACCCCTTCGACATGAGGAAGGTCGTTGACGCACACTTTGCGAAAAACCTTAAGACTGCACCCCGTGTCGCGGATCCCATCGTGAGTGGCCCAGTTGCGGACACGGTTGGCAAGGCGTGAGCCCACGCGCCGGGCCCAGGTATCCTTGCGTTTTGCCCGGTACCCGCACACCGCATCATAGCCCTGGAGTTCCTCCAGCATGCGGGGAATATCGGCCGGATTGTTTTGCAGATCACCGTCAATGGTCACCAGGATATCGCCGGCCGCCAGTTGGAGGCCTACCAGCATCGCATGACTTTGGCCGCGGTTCTGGTCGTAGTGAAGCCCCCGAACGGTCGGGAAGCGGGTTTGAGCTTCCATGACGCGAGCCCAGGTCTGATCGCGGCTGCCATCGTCGACAAGCAGGACTTCCAGATCTGGAATGGCGGGATGGAGTTTGTGGAGTTCCTCCGCGAGCGGCATGACATTGTCCTGTTCATTATAAACCGGTGCTACGATGGAAACCTTCATAGTCATTAATACTCCTGTGCTGGGATATACTGATCGGAAAACGTAAGGTCCAGATTAACCAACCGGCGCCCGCGTTCCTCGGAGGCGCGCAGGGCACTGGCAAGCGTTATCAGTTTATGCTCCGCCTTTTGCCGGAGGTCCGGCAGGTTTTTATCCATATTTTCCCAGCCGACCTTGATTTTTTCGCCAGCCGTCAGATACATCTCGAGGTGATCTTTCAGGCCTACCTCAAGGGACGCGATTTTAACCTGTTCTCCTAATTTTGACCGGTTGCAGATATCGATGATTTCAATCGCATTCATGGCAGATTGGTCCACCCGGCCTCCGGGCTTGAGGCCGGTATCCGCGTAACCGGTGATGAGGGGATAATCCCGCCCGCCTGCCCGCAGGTTGAAGACGTAGCCTTCCCGATCCACTGCCAGCGATCCCCAACGGCCCAGGCGGGCGACTGGGATGCGTTCAATGACTTCGATGATCAGGGTGTCGGGTAGGCGGCGTTGTAATTTAACCGACTTGGCGATGGGTGCTTTGCGCAGGAAATCAGAGCGAAGCGAGGTGAGGTTTGCTGCGAACATGTTGGTCCCTTCGCCAATGTGCATGTACTCCCGAACATGCGCCGGGGTGATGGTGGCACCTTCAACATGTATTTCTAGTTTGCGAATGGTGTATTTCGGATTATCCCAGAATAAAACCGCGCCAAGTTTCCACGTCAACATGGCGCCCAGGCCAACAGCAAGAAGGCCGGCAAGGGGGATCCAGACAACTTTAGGTAGAGGCAGTTGTTTTTCATTCTGCCGCTGGTCGCGTCGGGTATTGATCTTTGCAACGTCTCCGCGGCGGCCTTTGTCAGGTTCCGCAGTTTTATCCTGTTTAAACCACATATTGCCCTCCTGCCTGCGGTATAACCGCCGAATCCAGCGTTGCCATTTCCATGATCTGCCGGCATAGCGCGGGGAATGAAATTCCTGCAGCTTGAGCGGCCTCGGGAAGCAGGCTGGTTTCTGTGAACCCCGGAATGTTATTCAACTCCAATACGAACAATTCGCCCGACTCCGTAAGCCTGAAGTCCACCCGGCCCAGTCCACGGCAGCCGAGCGCCTTGAAGGTGTGTAAGGCAATGTCACGGGCTCGATCGGCCAAATCCTTGCTGAGAGGGGCCGGGCAGAGATGTTGGGACTGGCCCTTGCTGTACTTTGCATCGAAATCGTACCACCCATCAGGTGCCAGAATTTCGATGGCTGGCAGGGCGGTGCTGCCGATCACGCCCACTGTCAATTCACGTCCCGAGATAAAAGCTTCAACGATGATTTCCCCGTCATACCGGAGTGATTCTAGAAAAGCGGCATCCCATTCATCTGGGCGGCTGACTTTAAAGATGCCAATGGTTGAGCCCTGACATGGTGGCTTAACCACAACCGGCAAGGGGAGGGTAAGGCGACCTGACGGTCCGAGCGTCTCGTAAGTGGCCGTCGGAATTCCTTCCCGGACGAATACCCTTTTGCTCAGTCGTTTATCAAAGGCGGTCAGGCTGGACTTGGGGCCCGAGCCGGTGTAGGGGATTTGTCGGGACTCGAGAAGTTTCTGAATTTGGCCATCCTCGCCAAACTCCCCGTGCAGGGCGATAAATACGGCATCGACAGGTTCCGGAAGATCAAGAGTCCGTCCCGTGACATCCACTTCCAGCACGTCATATCCCGCTGTCCGCAGGCCGGCGGCAACCGCCGCGCCTGACTTCAGTGAAATCGCTCGTTCTGAAGATGGGCCGCCTTTGAGAACGGCAACTTTTTTAAATGGGCCCGGTGGGGTTTTCACGTTTTGTCCTGATCTATATATAGAGTTTAAGAACGGCCTCGCCGGTATCCCAGCGTTTCAGACGGTTGATATCGGTTGTTAATTGCGCCCACTGGGCGGAAAGGTCGGCACGGGTGGTTTCATCCGTGTCCATCTGTAGTTGTTGTTCGATCTGACTGCGGCGGTTTTGCAACTCATTACGCCACATCCCCAGAATCAGGCCTTCGACCGCCTGCCTGTCATTCCCCTCCACCCCGGCCTTGTGTGGTGCACTCAGCACCTGTGCGGCGAATGTGGAAAGATTGCGCTCCGCGTCATCACGCTCGGTCAGCAATTGCATGACATCCACTCCTTCCCGTGAGCTGTCGCGCAGTATTTCGAGAAATGCGCGGCAGGTGGGGTCGGTGATCATGGTGAAGGGCAGGAAGAGTTCCATGATGGTCACCAGATCGGGATTGGTGCCCAGATGTTCCGCGAGAAGAACTTCGCTGATCGGCCGTTGGACTGCGACGGGTTGGGTACTCGTGCTGGCAGCCGGGGGCGGGGTGTTTCGCCGCAAGTGTTTCAGTTCGACGTTCAGGGCATCGGACGAAATGCCAAGACGCCGTGCAACGGTTTGAACCAATACGTCCCTTTGGATTGCGTTGGGACTCTGGCTGATGGTCGCCAATGCGGCCCGGCTGACCTTCATCATGCCCACTTCCGTGCGGATATCTTCCTGGCTCAGCAGGAGGTTTAGCTGGAAGTCTATGGCGGGAACGGCTTGGGATAGTGCCCTTGCGAAAGTCGGGGCCCCTTGTTTTAAAATGATCGAATCAGGATCCTCGCCTTGCGGCAGGCTGGCGACTCTGACCGCCAGGCCCATCTGCATGAAGATGACTGATGCCTTGAGAGCGGCGTTGCGTCCGGCTTCATCAGAATCAAACACCAGCACCACGCCATCGGCGTACCGCTTCAGGATCCTGGCATGATCCTCGGTGAAAGCCGTGCCTTGTGCCGCGACGGCGGTCTTGAAGCCAGCCTGATGGCAGCGGATGACGTCAATCTGACCTTCGCAAATGATTGCTTCACGGGTTTCGACAATTTCCCGGCGTGCCCGGTCAAGTGCGTAGAGAATATGACTTTTCCGGAACAAGGGTGTTTCTGGGCTATTGACATATTTCGCGGCCTTGGGATCCTGCAGCAGGGTTCTGCCGCTGAAAGCAACAATCCGGCCCTGCTCGTTGCGGATGGGAAACATGACCCGTCCCCGGAACCGGTCATAGTAGGGGGTGGCCCCACGGTCCTCTTCCCGCCGGATGAGCAGGCCGGCAAGATCAAGCTTTTGGAGGGGATGCCCTTTTTTCTGCGCCCACTGAAGCAGGAAATCCCAGGAGTCAGGAGCGTATCCGATCATGAAGTCTTCAATGATTTCCGGGGTGATTTGCCGCTTATGAAGATAGTCGCGGGCAATCTGTGCATCCGGGGATTGCAAAAGCTGCCGGTGGAAAAGCGCAGCAGCCTCTTCATGGATGGTCAGGAGGAGTTCCTTGTCAGCCGAAGGCTCAGAGCCCTTTTCGAACTGAAGTGGGATTCCCGCTTTTTCGGCAAGGATTTTAATGGCGCCTACGAAGTCCACATGTTCATAGAGCATGACAAACTTGAACACATCGCCACCCGCGCCACAGCCAAAACAATGGAATATCTGGCGTTGGCGATTGACGTTGAAGGAGGGGGTTTTCTCTTTGTGGAATGGGCAGAGGGCCTTGATGATCGTTCCTTTTTGCGGCAGGGTCAAATAGGCGTCAATCACATCCACAATATCGCAACGGAAGCGGATATCGTCCAAAACAGATTTTGAGATGAGGCCAGCCATGGGCGCCGCTATTCTTCCCATTTCTCGCGCTTGCCTGCGCGTGCTTCACGGGCTTTACCTATGATGTTTTCCCCTTTTTCAACGTGGGAGGTGAGGTTGTGAAAAAGCTGTGCTTCAGCGCCGAGCACTTCCCTCGAAATCCATGAATTCTGCCCGACCTCAGCCAGTCGATGATCTGCGGGGAGGTAATTGAGGATCATAAATATCAGCAGGACAATTCCCGCCGAGAACACACCCCCTGCGATAGCGCCGCAGAGTCTGTCAAACCAGGTCGTAAAGGTGATTTTGAGCAGATAGCGGAGAAGCGCGTAGAGCATTATGACGATCAGAATGGGGATAACCACCAGTATGAGCAGGGCGGCGAGGCGCGCCATTTCCTGGGATAGGGCAAATTGTGAAACAAGCCAGTTGTGCGTTGGGTTGAACCAGTTCACTAAAACAGCGGCGACGGATAGCCCGGAAAGGACCAGGGCCATTTGTCCCGAAAGACCCCGGCGGAATCCAGCGATGATTCCAATCAGGATGATTACAGCACCAATAATGTCCGCAATAGTGAAATCCATAATAAAAATGGCCCTTATTATGCTTTCAAAAATATTTTACCCGGTTACGGTTATCCCTGGCGGTGTTTCCGCTTTGTGGCTTGCCTGACGAGGGGGGAAGCGTGGAGGGGTTGCGCATTTTTTCAGTCAAGGCCACTCTGGCAATAACGGAGTGGGGATTGTTTTTTTCAAGAGCGAGATAGCGTTGAAAATACTTTTTGCCTTCGCTCTGGTTCTTCAGCCAGTCGCGGTTGATGACCCCAAGATTAAATAGAGCGGGAGCATAGGCAGGAGTGTCCGCTATGATTTTCAGCAGGCGATCCCTGGCGGCGGTGGCGCCCGTGGTATTCAAATCAACGATGGCCATGGCCGTCTGGACACTGGGCGATCGCGGTGAGCGCCGGAGGGCCTCGTCCAGAAGTGCGGCCGCTTCGGCCCAACGGTTGTTTTCTATTTGAATGCTGGCCGCGTATTCCAGTGGTCTTGGATCTTGAGAGGCTTGTTCCGCCACCTGCAGGAAGCCCGCCATGGCATCATCGTGCCGGCCGTTTTTAAAATAAACAATGGAAAGATTCATGAGCGCGTTGATGTTGGCCGGGTCATCCTGTAAAGCATGGGTAAGAATCTGTTCGGCGTTTTGAAGCTGGCCCTGTTCGATGGCGCGAATGGCGACTGACACGGGGTCTCGTCCGCAGCCTGTCAGGAGCGTCCCGCCTAATATCGTCAAGTTGAGTAAGTGGTAAATGTTTTTTTTCATATCTGTGCTTCGTAATGGGTAATAACTATACCATGCCAATACGGGATGGCAATTTCGGATTCACTTCCAAAGGCCGATTAGGGTGTCTATAAAAACTCCCATTTTGGTCAAATTTGTTGTAAAGAAAAAAGCGATAGAAGGGTTAGTTCCATGCATGACCAGTTAATACAGGATAATTCATCGCTGCAATTCCATGTGCGGTGGTTTGATCACGTCGACTCCACCAACACTCGTTTACTGGAACAGGTGAGGCTCAACCCGGCATTGACATCGGGGACAGTCTGGGCGGCCAGGACGCAATCCGCGGGACGGGGACGATTGGATCGCAAGTGGGTTTCCTCAACGGGCGGTAACTTGCTTTTTTCTTTGTATCTCCGTACGGCAAAAGAACTCTGCCGGCTGCCATCCCTGGCCATGGCCATGGCCATCGCTTTGGACGAGATGCTGCATGGGTTTAACATTCACTCCAAACTCAAGTGGCCCAATGATGTCCTGGTCAGGGAGCGAAAAATAGCCGGCCTTCTGGCAGAGCGGGCCGGGGATGAGGGGGTGGTGATCGGGGTTGGACTTAATGTCAACATGACGGCGGCTGAATTGGCACAGATTGATCAGCCTGCCACCTCCCTGCAAATTGAGACAGGTTCGGATTGGGTTGTAGAGGATGTTTTCGAAATGCTGCTTACTAAATTATTTCCGCCTTGGTTGGACCGCTGGGAATCGGATGGGTTTTCCGGCTTAAGGGAGCGTTGGATGCAGGGTTGCGACGGACTCAATACGCCCTTGACGGTTCGTGATGGGGAGAGTCGGATTCAGGGAACTCTGGCCGGGTTCGGGGAAAATGGGGAGTTGCTTTTGCGTTTGCCAGACGGGGTGGTTCAAACAGTTTGGGCTGGGGATGTTGTCGTTTCCTGAGCAGGTTCTTTCATCTTCAACTCAACTCGGAGCCGGCTCATTTTCTGGTAAATTCTCAAGCGGCGTAGTACCGGCCACCAGCCATAGAGATAGACATCTATAGGCTTCCACATGGCAACCCAGCAACCGACCGCCAGACCTTCCCTCAGCCATTCGGCAGTGGTCGAAAGGGGGAATTCCCTGGCAATTCCCTTGCTGAGGGTCAGGCATAAGGCCATGAACGCAATGCCGATTACAAGGCTGATCTGCCCTGTTTTCATAAGCTGTCGGAGTTCGCGGCGGGTGGTATCCGCCTTGCTGTGGAAATAATTGCGAACGGCAAGCTCTGTGAACCGGCGCGGGTCAGGCCCGCCCAGTATCGGCGCTTGTTCGAGATGCACGACCAAGGTGATGGGCATATTGACAGGGAACTCCAGAGCCCAGCCTTCAATGAAAGCTTCCGCATCGGCATCCAGATCCTTGTCGATGAACGGGGAGGGGTCCATCATGTTGAAGAGCTGGCTAAGATCACGAATGCGGAGTTGGACAACGGCAGAGTCACCTGCTTTTTTACCACTGATAGCCGTTTTGCTCTTCTCGCTCATGATTATATTCTATGGCTATTCTGGATAAGTCAAGTCGGGTAATCCGTATACCCCTTGGATCCGGGAGTGTAGAAGGTTGTCATGTCGGGTGTGGCTAAGGGGATGCCGTCCCTGAGCCGCGCGACCAGGTTCGGGTTGGCAATGAAGGGCCGGCCAAAGGCGATCAAGTCCGCTGCGCCGCTTTGCAGATCCGACTCGGCGCGGTCACGATCATAGCCGCCGGAAAGGATGA
>JBAXDB010000002.1:0-56800 GCA_037141135.1 bacterium
TTCATCTGGTCCGGCGTGAAATGATCCTGCCCGCGCGGATACATGTTCAGGCCGATCATGTCGTACACGGAAAATAGATCGAGGCCCCACTCATAAATGGACTTCATCTGGTTGAAACTGTCCAAGGCGTTGGAACAGGAAATCCGCTGGCCAATGGTAAGGATTGCCGGCCTGTACTTCCGGACGGTCGCAAGCTGAAAGGCAAAGTACTCCCTCACATAATGCCGCAGGAACTCATAAACCAGATCATGATAAACGCCGCCGGCATCGGGCGGCATGTTGGTTTCAATCTCCGCGAAATCCCTGAACCGGGTCCCGTAGAGCCTATTATAGTCGTCGATGCGGCCGTTGAATTTGGTCCTGGCAAAGCTGGCAAACTCCCGGCGGCAGGCCGGCGAATAGATGGCCCGCGGAAGCTCCGCCCAGGGCAATTCATTGTCAAGACAGACCGCAAACAAATCCGCCCTGCCGCGCTTGTCGAACCACTCTTTGACATACCGGTCGTAGGCGTTCCTGAACTTTTCACTAAACACATCGGGGAATAACGAGGCGGAACCCATGACGGGTTTTGCATTCCGGTCCATCATCACAAGATCCTCCACCTTCACCTTGCCCGCACCGTAAAGGCTTTCGGCAATCGCCCACAACCTGAAACCATGATGACCGGCCAGGCTGAGGTTCAACATGATCGTGTCCACATAGGGGAGGGTCGCGGCCTTGTCATGTTTCCTCATCTCAAGCGCGCGGTTCATCGGCTCGATTTCAATGCCCGCGCCGATGGAGTTGAACCCCCAGGCGATCAGGCTGTCAAAGATGGCATTTTCATAGGCGCGACTGTTTCCGGTATGCAGATAACGATCCCGGATAAACCGCCGCAAGGGCAATTCCCCATAATCCCCGATCGGGCCGCCCCCCCACAGGCTGACATTCCAAAAGGCCTTTCCCGCAGGATCAAACAACCACCAGACGCCCTCCACCTGCCTGACTGAATATTTCCCTTCCGGTGAAATTGTGGGCCGCGCCGCCGCTTTCCCGACCGGAATTTCCCGCATTTTCCCGACAAATGAAATCCGCTTCGCTTCATCGCGGCTGATTTCATTGATGGCCATATCGTCGATCCAATATTCTCCCGCCTCCTGCATTCTCAGGCGCACCTTGCAGGCAGTCGTGGTTTCGGGAAATACCAGAAGATAGTCTTTCTTTTCCCACTCTGCCTGATGATCCTGAAATGTAATGGACTGGGCGCCGAGACTATGGCCCGGCTTGAAGTACTCAACCGTGACGCCCGACCAGATCAGCGGCCGGGTTTTCGTTCTATAGTGATAATGCAACCGGTACTTCTTTTGGGGATCGAGGGTAATATATTGGGTTTCCATGCTGATTACCTGATTCGCCGGCAAGTTCACCTTGAGGCGCGGACGACCGGCCCAGCGCCGCTCAAAACCCAGCGCCTTTTCATCACCCTGCAGAACAGTCCAGGCCAGAGGCGGATTCTCTTTGGCGTGGCTCCACGGGCGGAGAAACAGGATCGCCAGCAGGGCTGCTCCCACCAGAAACAGCGCCAGCGCCTTGTGTATCTTGAAAACGGAAACCATGGATCATTCCCTGTCGAGCAATTCGCGATAAAGCGCCGCGTATTGTTCCGCCGTATTCCCGATGGTAAACCGGCTGACATTGCGAAGGCCGCCTTCCACAAGTTTCCCGGCCAGTTCACCCGGGCCCAGCAATCTCCGGACCGCTTCCGCCATGTGGGCCGGATTGGCGGGTTCCACCAGCAAGGCATCCTCGCCATCATGCAAGACCTCAAGGAATCCATCCACCCGGGTGGCCACCACGGGAATGCCGGCGGCCTGCGCCTCTAGCGCAACAATCCCGAAAGATTCCTGGACCGAGGGGCAGACCAGCACATCCAGCACGGCCAGCCAGGGCGCCACATCGGTTTTCATCCCCACAAACCGGATCCGTTCCGCAATCCCCTCCGCCGCCGCCTGCGCCTGCCAGTCCGCCATTTCGGGACCATGACCCACCAGCACGCCCCGCACGTGGGGATCCGTGCGGATCAGCCGCGCCATGAGTTGCACCCAGACCGCCCCTCCTTTTTCCGGACTGCAACGGCCCACCATGCCAATCAGCACGCCCTCCGGATTCAGCCCAAGCCGCTTCCGGTCGGCCGCCCGGGCGGAAGATCTGCGGAAAGCGTCTGGACGAATTCCATTATGAATGACCCGGATCAATCTGCCGGGCATGCCCTGCCTGATGAGGGAGCGCTTCACACTTTCACTTACCGCCACCATCCGGTCGGTGGCCGGACGCAAAAGGGTATTCCCCAGCCGTTGCTTCAAGGGCTGGCTCCAACCCGCCACCGTGTGGACGGTGGTCACAACCCGCGGCGTACGCGCCAGAACCGCCGCCAGCCTTCCCCAGAACCCCGCCGAGAAGGAATGGGTGTTGAGAATATCGATCTGCAAATCTCGCAGCAGGCGCCGGAGCCGCCACACGGCTCCCGGATCAAATCCCCTTTTCCGCCCGATGAAGTGGCCCGGAATGCCGCGCGCCGTCAGCGGCTCAAACAGGGCGCCCCGGTCATCCAAACAGGCCACCCGGACATCAAAGCCCTTCTCCACCAGCAAAGGCATCAGTTCAACCAGCATCGTCTCCGCACCGCCCACGCGAAGATGATGGATCAGCTGGAGTACCCGCGGGCGGCTCATAAAGGCACTCCCCGGCTTCTCTCGCGAAGAGCCCGCATATAAATCTCACGGGCGTTGAACCGCGCCGCATAGACATAGGGGGCCGGCGCCGGGTTGCTGTCCAGCCAGCGGATCGGCCGCCCGGCCAACCGTTCGCCGATGAGAGGCCGCAGATCCATACCGACCGGGATCACGGCGGGCCCATGGTGCGAGTAAACCTCACGCCAGATGGCCTCTGTCTCATAAGGACATAGCAGCGGGCACCCCGTGAAATTCCGGACCACCTGATGGTAGTTGCCTACCAGGCAGGGAACCCGCGTAAGATGAATATCAAAAAATCCGGCAGGATTTTTTTGAAGGTAACGCCGATGAAAGGACCGACCCACATGCAGCGCATCAGCCGCAGAGCCGGACCAGAAGATACACTTGAAGTCATAACCTTTTGCGATCCGCCTGAGTGCCGGCAACCAACGCATATGGCGCGGGTCGGAATACAGGTCACTGCAAACGATCTTTTGCTCCGTCTCCGCCGGCGTTTCCTCGTTCCGGTTGTCGTGACTGAAAAACCGGCCCGTATGCAAGTGGTTCTGTTCCATCCATTGCCGGACCAGGGGTCCGTTCGGCGCCGCACTAAAGACATGCCAGTGTTCCGGGTTCAGTTTGGGAATCAAAGCCAGAATCTGGCTGTCCTTGCCCCCCACCATCATGACGTGATGGTGTTCGGGATAGCGCGTCTCGATGTCGCGCGTGAATTGCAAAAGATGCGCGGTCACGCCCTCCACCAGTTCATCAGGCTGTCGCATTGAAAAATCCGGGCTGAAGTTTCCTGTCGCCCCCTCCGGCGTGACCCGTTCGAAAGGCCGGAGCTTGTGGACGCGGGCATCCAGAGTGGCCCAGGATTCATACCAGAACCGGTTCCGGGCAAGCGGATTCAGGAGGAATGGAGGGAGCAGCCGTTTGGCAAGATCCTTCACCCCCTTGGGCAAGGCCGCCGTACCCTGGACAAAACGTTGCCGAGCATCATCTCCAAGCAGATATTCATGCGGTTGAAAAGCCGGATCCGGGTCCAGCGGGCCCGCCTCCGCGATCAGGTCAATGGCTGAGGTGGACACCTTCAGGCGGTCGGGCAGGCGCCGGTAATAACAGGGATGGATGCCGCAGGCGCCGTCGGTCAGGCACAGGGTTTCCACAACCCCGCCAGGCGGAACCTTCAGGTGCAAGTCAAGGCTGTCAAGACGGGGATGGATCATCGGTCGTCTACCAGGGTTTCGCGGCCAGAGCCGCGAGTTGTTCCCGCCGGATATGGCCCGCCGCCGCCACCGCGCCAAAGACGATCCACATGTATTTATGCAAATCCGTAGGCTCGTACAGGGAAACGATCAAGAAGGCCACGATGATGACCTCGAGGACTTCGACGGCCTGTTTGAGAAAACTGTCCCGCTCGCCATAAGACCTCGTCACAAACCGCATTTCGCGGAACGTCTCCCACAGGATCAGGCCAAACGCGGACAGCCCCAGCAAGCCCGACTGCGCCGCAATGGACAGGTAGAGATTAAAACAAACGCTTGGAATGTGGGTGTGGTCAAACCGGAATTCGGGCGCCATGTACTGCATGATGAAATTACCCGGCCCGAAACCGAGCCACGGATTTTGCATGAACAACTGGTAACCAATGCGAAGGGAAGCCAGACGCCGGTTGATTGTCGCGTCAAAGCCAAAATGGTTAAACAAAGAAGACACTCGATCCCAGTAGGTATGCGGAATCAGCGGAAACAGACAGATCGCCAGCAACCCGGCCACAGCCAGCGCCACCGGCAACGAAATGCGGTGCCTGATCCTGAATAACAGGAACCCGATTGACAATATCCCCACGACGAAGATTCCCCGCGCATACGTCTGGACAATGGCGAGCGCCAGGATCGCAATCACCGGCAGCAGGACGAACCGCAACCACACCTTCCGGGTCACAAAAAGGAAGTAGATACTGACCAGCATGGCCATCAGCACGTTTGTGCCAAAGGTCGGCGGATCATCGAAGGACCAGCCGATGGAACGGGCGTAACTGCCAGTGCCCTGGAAGGAGATCCCCGTGCCCGGCACAACAGAACTCATGGCGGACACGAGACTGGCCACCACCATGACCGCAAGCAGCATGGCCAGATCGCTTTTCCTCCGGATCACATTAGCACAAAGGAAATAAAGCAGGAACATGCTGAAGAATCGCGTGATAAAATACAACGAATGGGGGTTGCCGCCATTGGACAGCGAGGAGATCACCAGCAACATGCCGAATACCGCAACAAAAAAGCCCTGCCGGCCCAGGACGATGGGTCGCCGCGCCACAAACCAGTCCAGGATCAAGATCGCAAACGCCGGGACAAAGAGCAACTTGGTGAGGGAGTTGAAAGACCCGAACGTCACCTGGGTATGCAGATAGCTGAGCGGCACCAAAGCCACAATGGCGAACAGGATCACCTTCGGAAGGTTCTCCAGCCTGTGAACGGCGCCCGCACACACCACCAGCCCGAACGCCGTGGCCAGCGCCGCCAGTTGCGATACGGAGGTCAGCAACGCGAACAACACCACCCCGACCATCAGGCCCAGATTGACACGTAATCCCTGCGACATAAACAATGCCTCCTTAAGGCAAATACCCACTTCCTGGCCTGATGCATCACCGCCAGGAACGGATACACAAGATACCAGCCTTCAAATACTTTCAACTCCAAAACAAACGCCGCAAAATCCAGCCACTGGGAACGTATCCCCGCCGCCCGGCAACCGATAAACGTACGCACGATCATGCCCGGCGCCTCGCCCGTCACATTCCGGCTGTTATGCCGGTTTGACACCGTGGCCCTATACCCCAGTCGCCGCGCCACGGCCTCACCCTCCGGCGAAAAAGCATTTTCCGGCCAGCACAACACCTCGACCTTCGTGCGCAGTTTGCGCTCCAGCGTCTCCCGGGCCCGGCCCAAATCCTCCAAGACACGCCGGACGTATGCCTCTGGTTCCTCCATACTCCCATGTTTCACCGGATCGCAGATTCTTCGCTGCCACTCCTCGCGCAGACGTGCTTCCCAATCCGGTTTGTCAAAAATCGCCCCGCCTGCCTCACCCACCCACGACAGAAACCGCGCCACGGCCTCCGGGGCAGGTCGATAGGCCCGATGCGCCAGCGCGGGCCCCTGCCGGAACACCGGCTGGCCCCACAACGAACGATCCTCCGCCAGTTTATGCCACCATTGCCTTCGCATTTCCGGCAGGGCATTCCATAACATCCATAAATTGGGTTTGCCCGGTCCGATAAACCCCTTCAGTTCCGGCTCCACAAAAACCTGCGTATGGGCCTCGCCGTGCGACTGGATTTCCACCAGCCCGCTGGCCTGCATGGCCTTTAATTCCGGCCATGTCAAATACCCGCTCCAATCCAGACTGCCCCATTTCGCGCACTCATTCTGCTCAATCGTCGGACGGCAACCCAGCGCTTCCGCGACAAACCCGGTGCTGACAAACAGCGTGGCCTTCATGCCGTATTTCCTTAACAGCGGGAACACCGCCATCCAGTTGTCGGCATACCCGTCATCAAAAGTAAGCGCCACATATCGGCCGCGCGACAGCAACCGCAGTTTACCGGTCAACGCCTGATTCACCTCACTGACGAACAGGGTCCGATAACCCTGCTTTGCCAGATAAGACAATTGACACTCAAACGCGGCAGGGGTCAACGACACTTGGTCGGCAATCTGGAGCCACTCCGGACAGGCGGACACACTGTGGTAATTCAAGACCGGGATCTTCCGCGGCCACCGTCGCACCAAAATCAGCCAGGTTCCCAATCCAAAGGCCAGCAGCAGGCACAGCCGGATCCATGTCAAAAGCAGAGTCAGCCACCATAACGCTGCCATAAAGCCAACAAACCCCAGCCACCCAACCCAGGCCATCGCCCGTGCCCGAGTCGCTCCATTTTTAAAGATCGGTCGCATGACGGCCGCTCTTTTCAGGCATGGCGTGAGACCGGTTTGCTCGTCAGGGGACCCGTTGAATAACCGTTCCCATTGGTATGTCCGTTGGTACCGGCTTCAAAAAGGTGGTCGCCCGCATGCATCTTCTTGTTAAAAATGATTTTCATCCTGCCCGCCGCGCTCCCAAGTCGCTGGCGTACCTCATCGGCATCGCTCCGGCAGGATTTCGTGGCATCAAAGACACACACAATATCAGTCGCCAGGGGCAAGAGGCGGGACACCGTGGAATCGACACGTAATGCCGCAGTATCAATCAAAATCAGGTCATACCCCGCCCTGAGCTGGAGGAGTTCCTGTTGAACTTTTTCAACGACCCATTTCGATTGTGCCGTCGGGCGCTTGAGGCCGGCATTGATCAGGGTGAGTCCCCCATCAACGGTCACGGAAACCGCCTTGGCTTCCACTGCGCCGGACAGAATTTCCGCCATACCGACCGACTGGGATTTGCCGAACGCAAGGTGGAGCGAGGGAGCGCCGAAGTTGGCGTCAACGAGCAGCACCTTGAGTCCCGACTCCCGTGCCAGCTTGGCGAGTTGCTCGATCAAATAGGTTTTTCCCTCGCCCCCATTCAGGCTCGCGAACATGCAGATCCGGGCGCCAATGCCATCCGTCAGGCGCATCAGCAAATGTTCCAGATGCCGCTTGGTGGTGCGCCGGTGCGCCACCGTGCCATAATGGCCATGAGCCACACTCTGGAAGAATTCTGTCAACCGGCCGGAGGGCTCGATATCAGGGTCCCCGTGACCGTTGGCAACCACGTAGGGCATGAGGCCGACGATTTCGCCGCCGTCGCGACCGAGGTCATCCCGGCTGCGCAGTCCGGGCCGCCACGCCTCGCAAACCAGCACATAACAGATTGAAAGCAGCAGGCCCACGATGAGCGACGCCACGGCATTACGCAACAGAAGCGGCCCCTCCGGGTAGACTGGCGGGATGGCGCGATCAATCACCCTCGCCGTGCTCAGTTGGGCCAGTTCCGTGATCTTGGTATCCAGCAGCCTATCCTGCAAGGAACTGATGGTATGTTCCAAGTTCAGCCTTTCCCGGTACAAATCCAGAAGCCCGGCTTCTTTGGCTGGCAACTTGTCCAACACAGCCCCCTGGTCGCCAATCACCTTTTCAACCGCCGCCTCACGCATTTTAAGTTCGCTGCGTTCCGCCTCAATCGCAGCCAACGCCGCCGGGGTCTGGTAAGGCCTGAGCGCATCGATCCGGGCATCCAACTGGGCCCGGTTTACACGGGTGGCATTAAGATCGCGCAGGTACATTGATCTTTCCTGCAGCCCGAGTTCCATATCGGTCGAGGAGGCATAGAGTTTTTCTCCCACCCGATACTCCTTGATCTTCGTTTCCAGCACAGCCAAATCGGCTTTTGATTCCTTGATCTTCGCCTCGATGTAGTCGCGAGTGGTCCGCATCTCTTCCCGGTTCGTCTGCAAAATCATCTGCACATGACGATCCGCCAGCGTATTCGCCACCGCCGCCGCGATCTTGGGATTTTCCCAAGTCACTGCAATCTGGTAGACAAAGGAACCCGGCAGATTCTGGACTTTGGTGCGGGCCTGAATGGTGTCCACCAATGACATGAACGGATCGGGCGTCTCCCAGCGCCCGGTATTCAGCAGGGTCATTGCCCGGCCAAAGAGTCCGAAAATCGGGGCAATCAAATTATGCCGGATATGGCCCAGGACACCGCCGTTGCTCAACTCCGCCTTATCATGCGTCAGCATGGTGCGCGCCACATCCTCCGCCAGGGTGCGACTGGTCATGGTTTCAGAGTAGGTCTGGCCCAACAACGCCACCGGACTCCCGAACATATCCGGTCGGCCAGCCGCGAACCCGATCTCACTGCGGGTGGGCAGAATCGTCATTTTGGTGCGGGCCACAAATTTCGGGCGGAAGGCCATGCTGAAGGCCGTCAGCACCAGCGTCAGGATAAACAGCCTGGAGGTAATCCACCAAATCCGTCGCCGGTGATAGGTCAAAAGCCGGAAGGAACGTTTGATCAAGTCGTCATATGAAGTTGTCGTCATGGAGTCTCCCTTAGTTCAAATTGTAACCGAAGCCCAAGCCGGTCGGCACGGGCATCATCCGTCGGATGTATTGATCCACAAAGGTATTCAGGTTAGCCACACCGGTGCGGGGCACCAGCAGCATATCCCGGGGTGAGAGCGCAATCTCAGGGCCCAGCGGTTTACCGGAGTCAATATCCAGGTTGATCACATGCCAGCTCACCTTGCCATCTGACCGTCGATTTACGACCACCACCTGGGATTTCTTGGCGGTCTCCAGCGCGCCTCCCGCCATCGCCAGCGCAAAGAAGGGACTGATCGGATTGTTAATTGTGTAGCGCCCCGGATTCCGGACTTCACCCAAAACAGCAATATTCCCATCCGAACTGGAGGTTAAATTCAAGGCCACGGCGATGCCCCGCCGGAAAACCCGGTTGTATTTCTCATCCAGTTCCGCCGAAAGCGCAGGCAGGGTTTTGCCCATGGCGCTGACCTCGCCCACCAGCGGGAAGGTCACCGTGCCATCGTTCCGGATCTGGATGATGCGCGTGGAACCCAGGTCTGTGTTGCTGCGCAGGGTATTAAGGAAATCGCGGGCCATGGCATTGCCTTCCTTGAGGATCACGGTGATTTCCGCACCCGCCATGGACTTGGCCATCCGCGTGGTAATATCGGTCCGCACCTGCGCCACCGTCAGGCCGCGCACATACATTTCGCCGATCAGGAAAAAGGAAATGCAGCCATCCGGACGCACCGTCACATCTCCGGTAAAGGTTTGCTGCCCCGCGACACTGATAGTCAGAACATCCTGACTGTCAATCAGGTATTCCTTCGAATCGCCCGGAGGACGGGGGAAATACGAGACCGCCAGCACATCGCCGGGGGAAATGCGGTAATTGGTTGGCCCCTCAAAAGGCATTTTCGGTGCGGGAGCGGCATTCGGCATTGCCGCAGTCTTGCCGGTTTCCGTAGAAGGCGCTTTGACCGGTGGCTCCTGGACGATTTCATCCGGCGGGGGGATAACCTGACGCTGAGGCTCCGCCTCCGGCGAGCCTGCGAAACTCCGGACTTCATGACGCGCCGAGGCGTGGTAGATAATTCCGACGAGCCCATCGTCCTGATCCGGAGGGGTACTACAGGACGAACAGAGAACCAGACCCATGGCCAATGCCATGCAGGCGCCGACCTTTACCCCGAAGGGTTGATGTTTTTGATCACGAGTTTTCACGTTAATTCAGTCCTCCCAGTTCATTGAAATGTTTGGCAGTAGACACCTTCAGGATTTGGACTCAATTAGCGTGGTGTTACTTCTTGGCTTGCATTCGAAATTATCGGCCATACCCCCGTGTTGTTCTCACTGGCGGCAATAATGATTCCTCAGCCTTCACAGGAGCCTTGCTGATGTTCCGCTTCTGTTTCGGGAGCATGCCGTCGGATTGGAGTTTGGCCACCAGGTCCCTTGCCAGCGCTGGCATATCTTCCGCCTTGATGAAGGCCCCGGCCGGATCCAGGTCGATGGAGCCACGCCAGGCCAGTTCCCGTTGGCTCCGGTCAGCGTAATGCTTGAACACCCCGGCCTCAAATTTGCGTTTGTAGCTCCGGCCCTTAGTATCCACTGTTCCATCGCCCGGCTCCACCACCAGGACCAGATCCGGATTGAACTCCCTGATCTGGGCGGCATAGCGGGCCTTGTCGGCCTGCAGAGCCAGGGGGGTTCGGCTCTGGATCAGAAAAGGTGACCCACTGCGCTTGAGCTCAAAATCCATAGCCTTCTCAAACGCGGCCGCCCAGGTTTCGTCCACCGAGGCCAGTTGCGACACCACGATCAGGGGTTGTCCTGCCGTGGCATGTCCGGTCTCCCCTTTTGAAATCAATTGGATTCCCGTGGACACACAACCGGTGGCCAGGACCGCCAGTCCAGCCGCCATCAATCCTCCCCTCCAAGACAGGGCATGTTTCGACATACTTCCTCCACAGTGGCGCACGCGGCACCTTAAAATACGTAGTTTACACTTGCCATAACCGCATGATGATTCTCAATGAACAGCGCATCGCTGTTGTCCGGGAACACCACGATCCCCGTGTCCGTGGAATCAAACGAGTAGAGCCATTCGCGCATATAATCGACCGAGACCCAAACCCGTTTGGTGATGGATACGTCCACCCCGAATGACGCCCGGCCACCGTAGGCCAGCGAGTACTGGTCACTGTAGGTTTCAGAGATCACACCATCGACCCAGTTCGTGTCCATGCCGCTGCGGGCGGTTCCTGAAGCCTCGCCCAGGAAGAAAAGAAGGGAGCCGTGCGCCTGAAACAAAGGCGTTTCAAATGGCCGCCAGCTACCCGTGTAGCCGCCTTCCAGCATCAGCCAGTTCATATTGCCCCCGCCTTCCACCATCGTGGAGCGTTCCGTGATCGTGTCGTCCTTCTGCATGCCCAGATACCGGAACCCTATAATGGTCCCATACTCGGCCTGGTTGTTGCGGCCCGTGATCAGCGACCAGGTCACTTCAAAGTCACGGGAAACAGTGTCAATTTCCTGTTTGGCATCGGGCTTGGAAAACATGTATTTAAAGTCCGACTTGACGAAGGATACATCGAGCGTCCCATCGCCGCGGCCAACCTTCATCTGCAAGCCCGAGCCGTTGCCGGAGGTACTGCCGTTTTCCCAGTCTTCCCCGCCCTTGGACGTTGTGGGACCGCGCTGCTGCAGGGCATCGTGCTCGTAGAGCCAGTTTTTATATAATACTCCGGCTGAGATGCGCCAGGGGGTCGCCACCTCCTGTGCCACATCCCCCAACTCACTGTTTGCATCCAACTTCGTTTTCTCCTGTGCCGCGCACAGACTGACACTGCCTGCCACCATCATTGTCATCCAGATCACCTTATTCATACCTACTCCTTTTTTGTTTTTTTTGGTTTTTCCAACGTTTTTCATTCTGAGCCGCCCTTGTGTTTTACGTTATTTTTTGTCTGTGTTAATTCCCACTTTGGCAATTCCGCACTTGCGGACTTCATCCAGCACCGCCACCACATTCTTGAAATTGGCACCAGCATCGGCATTGATAATCACCTTGGGATCCTTGCTGGTGGTTTTGTAGTTCTGCAGCCGCATCGGCAATTGCGAGATCGATGTCTTTTCCTTGTTATAAAAAACTTCACCCTTCTCATTGACACTCAACGTGACCGATTTCTGCATTTCCTGCTGGTCGCCCAGAGACGCTGCTGACGACGCGCTCGGCAACGCCACTGAAACCCCCTGGTTCTGCGTCATCGACAGCGAGACCATGATGAACGTGGCCAGCAAAAAGAAAATAATGTCGATCAACGGGATGATCTCGATTCGCGCTTTTTTCCCTGGTCCACCGCCTCCACCGCCATGCATATCCTCATTCTCCTTGTTAATTATTATGATGCTGGGCCATGGCCTCCAACGGGCCTGCCGGGCGGTTTACCAGCAGTTCCAACTGAATTGCCGCCGCCTCCATTTCCTGCCGGGCTTCTTCCATCCGGGTATTCAACATGTTGAAAGGAATCAGACTGGTAATGGCGACTCCCAGGCCGAAAGCCGTCGCAATCAAGGCCTCGGAGATACCGCCGGTGATGGCGCCCGGCGCACTGAGTTCGCCACCGATCAGCGAAAAAGAGCCCATCATGCCGGTCACCGTACCCAATAATCCCAACAGAGGGGCCAGCGTAATCACGGTATCCAGGATGGGAATCCCGCGGCGGTAACGCCGCATCTCGCGCGACTGGGAATACAGCAACGCATTGGAAATGGATTTCTCCCGGTGTTCCAGCGCATACGCCAGCGCCCGCAGCACAAAGAATTTCGACTTGCCCCCAACCAGCAACGCTCGTTCAAAATTTCCCTCCGTGACGGCCTCAAGAAACTGTTGCACCGCCCGGGGATTACGGCGGCTTTGTTCGAGTGTCAGGAAGATGAGCCGCTCCACGACCGTCAGGAGCGACAGGCCGGCCGCCACCAGCAGGGGCCACATGATCGGGCCGCCCTTCTGAAATATGCTGATAATGTCAAATTTCTGGACCATCGCCTTCAGTGCGCCACCCCGTGAGGGATCCAGCGGCAGGGTCCCCTGGCCGGTCTTGACCAATTCTCCCAGCCCCGCCTGCATTTCATTTTCCATAGGACGTACCAGCGGTTTGGCAGAACCGGGTTGCGGAATCACCAGTCCCACCAGCGAACCATTCTTCGAACCGAACATGACTGAGGGGCCCACCACCAGGAACTGGCCTTCCTCCACCGTCCCATCCGGACCCACCGCCACGCCGCCAAAGCGCATGCCGCCAATCGCCTCGGCCAGCCGGGCGCTGGTCAGATCCACCACGGCCACCCGCCGGTCGAAAATTTCATCCGGCGTCAGGGTCGGGTTGCCGGGCGCCTGTTTCGCGGCTTCCAGGGTCGTAGCCAGCGCCTGCATTTCGCTGACCGAAGACTTCGTTTCACAAACCCGGATATACTCGTCCAACAGGTTGGCAATGTAGGCCAGCTCATCCTCGCGGGCCTTTTGTTCCGCCTTCAGCGCCGCCATGCCCATGGCTCCCGCATCGGCGAGACGCTGGGCCTGGTCCAGCTTTTTCCGGCCCTGGATCAACTGGTCTTCCCACTTCGCCAATTCCTCGGCCAGCGGCACTTTTTCCGAGGCGACCTCGGCGCGCAACTCATTAAGTTCCGTCGTGGCCCGCTCCAGTTCCGTCTGGGCCGACTGGGAGAGTCCGCCCATTACCGCTCCCGCCGGAGCCGGCGGAGCCGCTTCCGGAGCAGGTTGCGCCGCCGTCGCCGTCCATGCCATCAATACCATTGCTGTCAGGATTCTTTTCATTGGAGCACCACCGGTAGGCCGACGAAGGCGGGCGGGCGCTTGCCTTCCTGAATTTCGATAGCCTTCTGCACATCCCGCGCGATCCCGTCCGATGCTTCCCAGGTCCAACCGTTGGTGGAGGGCCGCCCGATCCCCGCCTGGCCTGCGGCGCTCAGGTAGTAGGCCTGGCCCAGCCCGACATACAGCACCCGGACCTCAGCGGGTTTCCCGCCCACCAGATTGCGCACTTCAAATACCACGGGAATCTCGGTGTTGGCCTTGATGGCCTCACTGAGGATACCTAAAACATTTTGGAACCGTTCGGCGGCAGAGACCCTGGTCGTGGCGGCATCGGCAGGGATACGCTCGTACAGGGGTTTGAGTTTCGCCTGGATAGGATCCGGCAGGGTCGGAAACACTTTACGGATCTGGCCTTCCATCCGGGTCACTGCCACCGCCAGCCGTTCCACGGACCGCTTGAGCTTCGCGTTTTCGGCCTCCATCGTCTCGCGCTGTTTGGCGACGATCGCCGAAGCCGCCTCCGCCTGCTTGATTTTCTCCTCAATGGTGGCGGCTTCCTTGCGCGCCAGATCCAATCGCGAGGCCAACGTTTCCTTGCCCTGCTGCCAATCCTTGCGTTCCCGGGCAATGACCTGCTGGGTCTCGATCCATTTGTCGAGAACCATCCGGGTCTCGGCCAATGTTGCGCCCCCGGCGGGTTCCGTGGCGCCGGATGCGGCCCCGCCGGCACCCGTCACTCCGACTGCGCCACACAGGGCAGCCAATGTTAAAAGTGTCCATGCTTTCATCGTTTGCTCCTTGCCACACGTTCAATTTGTTCAAGATACCGGGCAATTTCTTCGCGCGGTTTCACTTCCTGGACCCGTCGCAACAGGGGCACCGCATCACTGAAACGGCCCAGGCTGACCAGCAATTGCGCCTGCCGGGTGCGGGCCTGCACCTCGAATTCAGGGACTTCCGCGGCGCGCTCGTAATTCAGGATGGCGCGTTCGGGCTCACCTTTGCGTCCATAGTACTGGGCCATCAGGATCAAGGCGTCCCCATCCAGCGGGTTTAACTTCAGCGTCTCCTCCAGGGCCTTGACCAGTTCCACGCCCTCCTCCCCCTGCGCCATGGCGATGCGAGCCCCCAGTTTGGCCAGTTGGGCGCGGTCGGCGGGCTCCAGGGTTTTCTCCCGCAAGGCGCGCAACCGGGCATTGACGGATCGCGCCTGAGAGAAGGCGCCCTTGGCGGACAACTGCTGGGCGGCGCGGATCACGCGGGAGGCCGGCAACGGGGGCTCCGCCGACAAGGCCAGGCAGTAGGCCTGCGCCGCCAGGTCCGGCAGGTCCTCACCCAGATAGAGATCCCCGAGCAACATCAGGTTTTCGGGCGTGGCCTTGCGCAACCGGTCAAGACATTCCAGATTGACGGCGGCCTTCAGAGGCTTTTTCAGACCCAGGAAGGCATTGGCCTGCAACAGCCAGAATTCCGGTTTTTCAGGGTAGCGCTGGATCAACACGTCCAGCAGGGCGACGGCATCCTCGAACTTCTGCTGCTTGAAAACGCAACGGGTCAGCCCCAGACGCCATTCGGTGTTGTCCGGCTGGAGCAGCAAGGCATTGCGGAAGGCCGCCTCGGCGGCCAGAAAGTCTTCCTTGGCCGCATAGGCGAAGGCCAGCAGACCGTAGGAATAGGCATCGCCGCCGCCAAGTTCGATCATGCGGGTAAAGCTGGCAATGGCTTCGTCAAACTTGCCGTCCCTCACATGAATGATGCCCAGGTTGCGATGCGCCCGGCGGAAGGAGGGGAATTTTTCAACCGCGCGGCGATACTTCCTCAACGCCTTATCCATCTGATCCTGCTGGAAATAGATACTCCCCAGATTGAAGTCCAGCATCGCCGAGGAATCCGGCTTCGCTTCGCGCTCGAGCATCTGGCCCGCCTTGCGCAAATCGGTTCCCATCAGCGGCCGGACACGCTCCAGAATCGCCACTTCCTCCGGCGTGACCCGCGGTTCGAGTTCCGCCGAAATCCCATAACTTCCGACGAATTGCTTCTGGAACGTGGGATCCTTCCACAACGCCGTCAGGGCGGCGGTGGAGGACGGCGCATTGGTTTCCGCCCATGCCCCCGCACTCACGATCCAAAGACCGAGCGCGATTCCCGTCATGATATTGTGTTTTAAGGTTGGCATCATTTACCCCGCCTGAAATCGTATTGGAACCCGCATGAGACACTTCACCCTGACGCCGCCCTTGACCGCCGGCTCAAATTTCCACTGGCGCACCGCCGCCAGGGCGGGCGCACCGAACGCCGGGTGGGAGGCGCGTTCCACGCGGGCATTCGCCACATGCCCGGTCGCCGTGACGATGAATACCACCTGGACATTGCCGCCCAATTTTTTTCCTTTTAATTCAGAAGGAAAGACGGGCGGGGTCTGCACAATCGGCCGCGGCTTCTGGTCGATGTCGTCCATGCCAAAGGCGCTATCCGTGTTGTCGCCGCCTTTGCCCGAGCCGGCTTTACCCGTGCCGCCGATGCGGCCGCCCGAGGCCAGGGAAACCGACGACCCGAATTCCCCGCCGCCCGCGCCGGGATCCAACGCCGACATGATGGAACTTAGGCTCGCGGCATCCAGCGCGGGGGTGCTGTCGGACTGTTGCGGGGTAACCGTCTCACTGATTTCAGACGGCTGGTCCTTCGGGGGCTGGACTTCCTCCGGCGGCTTATCCGGCGGGGGTTGATCCACTTTCTTTTCCTCTTTCTTCAAGTCCTCGGAGAGCAGTTCCACGGTCTTGATATGAACGTTCTTTTTGCTCTGAGGCATAAGCAAACCTCCGAAGAGCAGGATGCCGACTATTGTGGCGATCCCCAAAATCAGTCCCATAACACGCCCTAACATGAAACACCTCCCGTAACGGGATGGGCGTCAAACCTGGTCGCAAGCAACGTCATCATAGCGCTGGCGGCCTCGTCGATTTCCTGCGTGGCCGCCTCCAGGCTCTGGTTCATCAGGTTGAACGGAATCAGGCTGGTGATGGCAATGCCCAGGCCGAAGGCCGTGGCAATCAGGGCCTCGGCGATGCCGCCGGTGATGGCGCCCGGCGCGCCCAGATCGCCGCCGATCAGTGAAAATGAGGCCATCATGCCCGTCACGGTCCCGAGCAGGCCAAGCAGCGGGGCCAGCGTAATGACCGTATCCAGAATCGCGATGCCCCGGCGGTACCGGTGCAGTTCCCGTTCCTTGGCGTATTGCACCGCGCCCTCGAGGGCGGCGTTGCGATGCTCCAGCGCATAGCCAATCACCCTCACTACAAAATGTCGGCTGCGCCGGCTCATCTGGATCGCCTGCTCGATGTGTCCCTCGCCGAGGGCCTTCATTAATTTTTTTTGTTCCGCCGTTTTCCGGCGGAAGTGCTCCAGCAGAAAGAAACCGGCGCGCTCCAATACGGTGGCAATGGCAAGGAACGCGGCGCAGAGCAGCGGCCACATGATTGGCCCCCCTTTTTTGAAGACGTGAAACAGGTTACCCCGCTCCACCACATCAAGGAAGGCCCCGGCCATCCCGCCCATCGAAGAGCCGGAATCATCCTGCTCCTCGCCGGTCCACATGCGTGCCAGGCGTTTCGCCCAAGGCTGTTTGGCCAGCGTGTCCAGCCAGGTCGGGACAGCTTCAGCGGCGACGACCGCCGGCGGGGGAACCGCGCCGGTTTCCACGGCTTGGGCGGCAAGAGGAACCCACAGCGCCATGGTCAGCGTCAAAAGACCGCATCTTATTCGTGTTCTGTTGCCAGTCATGTTCATGAAAATCACCAAGTGCCGGAAATACTGAACGTGTAACGAATCCCCTCACGGTAACTCCGTTTGGGGATCTCCTTTCCGTCGGGCAGGCGGTACACCTCCCGGACCTCCTGATCCAGGAGATTTTGAGCGCCCACCGTGACACTGACCGTTTTATTGAGTTTCTGAGTCAGCCCGAAATTCACCATGGACGCCTTTTTCGTATAGACATCGGGAATGGCGGCGCTCGCCACGGCGGCGCCGGTCTTAAGCATGTCGCCACGGATATTGTAGAACCAATTCAGGGAGGTTCCCCATTTCTCAATGTCATAACCCAGATTGAAGTTGAATAGAAAAGCCGGCTGGCCTTCCATGTCGCGCGTGGCGCCTTTCGCAGCGCCCAGATCATTCATATTGAAGAAACTGAAGGCAAAGCCCTTTACAAACTGGTCAAAGGGCGACACGTATTGTTCAGCCGTGTCCCGCTCTTCGGGGTAGAGGTTGTAGGCTTTGAGCTGGTTTGCATAGTCAGCAGGCAACACCACCAATGATCTCATTTTCGTGTAGTTGGCACCCACATGCAAAGCCTCGAACGGGCCAGGGAGGAAATCCAGGTCTTTCCGGGCCTCGTATTCCATTCCTGAAACCTGACCCTCGGGATAATTGACCGCCACGACGTAGGGATCGCCAAAATAGTTGAAGGAGACCTTCTCGATCGGATCGGAAATCTTTTTGTAAAACCAACTCACTGCCCACACCTCGCCGGGTTTCCTAAACCACTCCCAGCGCACATCATCGTTCTCAATATGCGAGACCACGAGGTTTTGATTGCCAAAAAAGTTTTCATTGTCAATGGGATCCACGGACAGCACCGAGGCCGTTTCGCGGAAGGTGGGTCGCGCAATCGTCTGCGACCAGTTTACCCGCAGATTCATTTTCGGCGCCAGTTCGTAAACCAACCCCATCGACCGCAGCCAGTCCGCCTCCTGCAGATGGGTCTGGGCCTGATCCCGCGTGACTTGTTGTATGAGATAGGCGCCTGCATTATTAGTCAGGGTATAATACGGAGCGGTTCCAGGCATGACGGCTTCAAAGGAAGAGTACGGGTTGACCGAAATGTCGGTAACTTCAAGCCTGGCACCACAAAGCGCCTTGAGCCGCGAGGTCAAAGGATAATCCAGCATCCAATAGCCCGAGGGGATATCCTGAGCCCCCTCATAACTCATGTTGTTCTGGAGTTGCGGCTTGATATACCAGCGCATTTCATTTTGATAAGGACCCCCACCGATGTTGTCAGGGTTCGAGAATGAATCCGTCCATAATGCGCCTGGATCCGCCGCCGTCGTCTTAAAGGACGCGGCGTTGACATCATGGTTGTACCAGTCCACCGCATTCGAATTTGAACTGTCTGACGGGGGCTTCTGCTGGTATTGCGACACATTGACATAGGTAAAGGCTGACTGGGAGAACGTCCGTTTAGTCATATCCTTGACGAACCCGAGTTTGAAGTTTCCTTCCGACTCATGGGTCCGGAACGGAAAGGCCAGATTCATCCCCTCCTGCGTGTTATCCTCTTCAATATCGCGCCAGATCCGGGAGGCATTGAAAACCGCCTGGGCGCTGGTTGGTTGCTCCACGATATAATTCCAGGAATTTGAATCCGGGTGGGATACCAGTTCCCGGAACCGCCGCGTGTCCGGATCATACTGCCGCACCTTGTTCTGGGCCGCGAACAAGTCCACATCAAAGGCCTCGAATTTCCGCTGCCAGGTAAACTGCCGCGTATCCGTTGAACGTTCCGTGTACTGTATGCCTTGAAGCCGGTCGGATTGGCCGCTGTCCCCCAACTGGTAGGGAAACCTAACATCATTGCGGATGGAGGCCCGGTCGGTGGCTGTCTGCGTGCGAAGCCAGGTGAAGCCAAATGACTGCTCATCCCCTTTTGCCAACCCCACCGAGAGCAGCATGCTGTCCTTGATTTCCTGGATACCCGTCTGGCGGCGGTACTGGGCGCTATCGGCGGTCTCGATTCCGGGCGGATCCAACGCATACGTTCTTTCGTCCACATCCTGTACCGAGAATTTATTGCCATAGGTGAAAGCGCCAATACCACCAAGAGTCCAATCGCCGCCCACATTTTTGCGACTTCCGCTGCTCAGGGAATACCCGTAGTTGCCATCAGGCACCTGGGTGGACTTGGTTCCCATGGCCGGCGACAGGGAGCGGGTGATCTTGTCATACTCCGCAAAGACCGGATCCTGCGGATGGTCAGCATCAACCAACTGGTCGTGCCGGGAATAGTTTCCGGGCAAGCTGCCTGAAGCAATACTGCCCGCGAGCGTCGGATTGTTAACCATCGAAGCCAACTCCGCCGGCATGGCCCGCGATCCCTGATCGCGGCCCCACTGACTGCAGCCACCCCCCTCATAGGTCACAAAACCATCTTTCCCGGTATTCTGACCATTGATTTCACGGGACATCGAGAATTTTGCAAACGGTTTTTCCGGGATCGAGATGGTGCGAATGTTGACGCCACCCCCGCTATAATCACCTGGCAAATCCGGGGTAAAGGTTTTGGACACCGTCATGCTCTCGATCGTTCCTGAAGGAAAGATATCCAACTGCACGGCTCGCTTCTTCGGATCCGAACTGGGGACCCGCATGCCGTTCAGCGCCACGCCCACATACCGGTCACTCATGCCGCGGACGGTCGCATATTTGCCGTCCACCACCGAGGCCCCCACCACTAATTTCAACGCACTGGCAGCATCCCCCGCCCCAGCCCGGCTCATCATGTCCTTGCTGACGGAATCCTGGAACGACAGTGTGCTTCTGCGCAAGTTCAGGAGCCCTGACTCACTGGCCGTATCTGTCAGTTCCAAATCACGCACCATCAATTCCTCCATATCCGTGAATTCGCCTTTTAACTCAATCGCCAGATCCGCCAGCGTTCCGCCCCCCACGATCACGGATGGCTCAACACGGCGTTCATAACCCGGCTTGGAAACCGTGACGGTGTAGGTTCCCGGAGGCACTCCCTCAAACAGAAAATGCCCGTCTTCAGTCGTGGTTTGCTTCAGGTTCAATTCGACCAACTGAACGACTGCCTGAGCGGCCGGTCCGCCGAACTCAGCGTCCGACACCGAACCTCGAAGCCCCCCAAATGGCACCTGCCCCCAGGCCGGCGCCCCCAAGGCAAGTTCAAGCACCAGGATGGCCCTGACCAGCCACCCTCTATGGCTGTGCGGCATCGAATGTCCCTGCCAGGCGCTCGAGCTTCTTTTGGATATCTCCATCCATGACCTCTTTGTGTCCTGTCAGCAACACACATACATCCACGCCGGCGATAGCCCGTGGACGGCGGTTCACAAGTTCAATAGCGATGTCGAGCGCACGAAGGTAATAGGCCCGGGCCTTGGCTAAGTCGCCCGTTGCCGCATAGGTTTCAGCCAGCTTGGCATAAGCGAAAGGCTGGAAGATGACCTCCAATTTTCGCCCAATACTTTTTTCCGCCGCGTCAATCATGCCCTGGCTCTTGCCCCGGTCACCGAGTTTATTCCACAAAACCGACGCTTCACCCAACATTGATATCTGAATATCCACCGGCAATCTTACGGCACCGATGATATTGGAGGCGACTTGATCCAAACATTCGCGAGCTTGATCAGCCAACCCGTGAGTTGCCATGGCGTCGATGACCTTTAACTGCAATTCCCAGCGCCGATAGGGCTTGACACGTTCCGTCGTTGTCCAGGCACTCAGAATCATCTGGGTGGCTGTGCCCGGATTGATCTGGCCGGAAACCACCAGGTCCAGATACCCCCGCACACTTGCATCCGCCGTATCAAGCCCGTTGGTCTTCGCCAGGTTATTCAGGATGCCAGTGGCCTCATCCACCCGACCTGTTTTGGCAAGCGCGAGCGCCAGGTTGGCCGCCACGTCCCCCCCCAAACTGGAGTGGGCATTGAACTTGGCCGCACCCTGGGCCACATCGTTCCCCCTCCCCAGCAAGGCCTGGATGCGAATTATAGTTGAACGGAGATAATCACGCTGCCAATCTTTTGCCGTGAAACCACAGGTTTCGAGTTCGGGAAGCATGGCTTCAGCTTTCACCTTCTCACCGTGTGTGACCAGCCACTCTGCTATGGCAGCCAGAGCCATTCCCCTGCTCCAATCTTCAATTTGTATCGCACAGGCGCGGGCCTTTTCTGGATCTCCTTCCGCCAGGTAGGCGAGGGCTATCTTCTTCTGGGCCTGGCCGCGATCGCTCAAGTCGATGGCCGCGTTGGTTATCGCACAGGCATATTTCCAACCGTAACTGAGCGGGACGTTCGTGCCCGCGTCCGCCGGTTTGGTCACCGCAGGGCCGCAACCCGTCATCATTGCGAGAATCAGCATGGTGGACGCGGCGCATCCAGTCACCCAGCCTGCTGCATTTATTTTCTGTCTTATTTTGTTCATTATCTACCTTCCTGCGACATCTGTTATTCCGCTTAATTGAAGAATGAGTAATTATGCACAGCCATGTTAGGCATCCATTAGGGGAGTGCTATTATTGCGCGAGATCCTCTCTCAAAAAAAAGGCGGCGGGAAGATTCCCGCCGCCAGTACTCCACTGAACCCCTTATCTGCAGGTTCAACTGTTTATTTCATTACTTGACGATATGCACACCCGCAACATAGAGCTGATCAAAGGTCACGATATTGTCTTTGACCAGATCCACACCGAAGTAGATGTCATATGTGCCAGTCGGCAACGACGCGGTTGAGATCGCGATCGGGGCGGTGGTGCTCAGGAGAGGCCCTTGCAGCGTACTCGTCAAACCGACCACCCAAGCGCCCGTGGCGAGGTTGAAGCGGTAGATGGCGCCCGTTGATTTCACCGCCACCAACCAGAAGTCGGCGTTGATGCCTTCATAGGTATCGGAGTTAAGCGCGATATTCACGACGCCAGCGCCACTGGTGATCGTCGGCACAATGCCGGTTTCATCACCCGTAGGAACGTTGTTCGTCACGAAACCGCCCAAACGCCACGGGGTGCTCCACGGACCCGCCCAGTTCTTCTTGCCCATGGCGCCGATGAACTGCACAGGAGTATAGAACCCGTCCGCAGGAGGCTGCACACCGTAGGTCGCAATGGCGCTCCAGAAGTTCGTATTGGCCCGTGGGTCGAGCTTCTTCACGCAGGTGTAGGGATGCGCAACAGGACGCATTGTGGTCTGGAAATTATAGACGGTGGTATCTCGCTCGTAATAGGCAATCGGGGTCATTGCCGGAGCCGGCAAGCTGGTGTTGTCGAAGACAAGGTTGCCGCCCGCGTTACCCGCCGCGACGACATCATAACCCGTGTTATTGGGGGTATACCCGAAGTGCTCATGGGTGGAGAAGCGGCTATTGTCTGTTCCAACCAGCACTTTACCGGCTGTGGTCGGATATCCGTTCGTCATACCAATGGAGTGCGGGGTCGCGAAGTTCCAGAACAAGTTGCGCTTGAACTCGAGCTTCTTGGAGCCGGCAATGGCATCAGGGTAACCAATGTAGCTGGCAAACCCGGGGATGTTCACAGCCAAACCCTGACGGTTCGTGTTGCCCAGGAAATAGCCGTCTTGCGCATAGTCCTGATACAACTTCATCGCCGAGCAGTTCGAGCCAAACGCCCAAGAGTTGGTATTGCCTTCAATCAATGTGATACCGCCGGCGAAGTCCATCGCGATACCGTTGTAGATCCGGCCACCGGCATTGTCGCGAAGGTTCGCGAAGGTGTTCGCAGGATCACCGGAACCTCCAAGGCCAACAAATGTGTAGTTGAACAACGAGCCGCAGGACTGGGGATCATCATTGAACCCTGTTCCATCGCCAGCGCCGTCCCACTCCAGCCCTTTGTCGGAACTGTCAGGCAACTGCGTACCACCGCCCGTGATGGTGCAAACACCCTGCACGACCAGTGCAAACTGGATTTTGCCCCGCCAGCCGGTGTCGGTATCGATACCGTCATCGGTGCCATTCCAGGCAACCAAGTGCTTCATGTTGGCGGTACCACCAAAGAACTCAATGACGTCATCCTTCGTGTTGTACACGTCCAGATGATCAATGGTTGTCCCTCGTCCCACGCCGCAGAAGGTGATGCCGTTGATCTCCTTCGTCGGGCCAAGCACGAATCCACCGTATCGGCTCGAGACGTAGTTCAGGATACCGCTGTTGTCCATATCATCCTGGCCACCGTAACTGCAATCGCCAGTGATATGGCTCAGCCCTTCGATAGCCGACTCAATACGACCATCTGGCGGGTAGATACCTGAGCTATCCAGGGAATCCCACGCGATGTATGACCGCCCGGCAAGGATCAGTCCGCCCCACTGACCGGTGAGTTGATTGTTCAACTTACCGTAGTCTGTGCCGACGGGGTTATTGGTGCTTCCCGGATTGGCGCCGATGCTGTCATCGTACTGATCCGTGAACACGATCGGGTTTGCCGCCGTGCCCTGGGCGTTGATCTTCGCACCACGGCAAATGAGCAGAGAACCCGGCTCGCTGGCCACAGGTCCCACGGGGAGTCCCCGGATGACCGTTCCTGGCTGAATCGTCAGGGTCGCGCCGTTCTTTACCAAGATCAGGCGATCCAATTTGTACACATTACTGCTAAACCAGGTCGTGCTCGCGGTAACGTCGTTTGAAACGACGATATCGGCAGCTCCGGCCTGCTGCGCACCGAGCGCAAGCGCCGCCGCGGACATCAGTCCCGCTAAAACTTTGTTTGTATTCGTTTTCATTGTTTCTTTGTTTCCTAACAGTTTATCGATCTCTTGTTTATTGTTCTTTACTTTGGATTAACTACCACACTGACTTTTTATTTTGCCGTTTTACCATCGTTTCACCTTGATGCCCCGCGCCTTGCCGTTGCCCGCGAACCCACCTCCCTTTCCTCTTTTTTTCTTTTCGCGGTTTGCGGTTTTTGCCCCCGCCTTCCGCTCCTCTTTTCTGATTTCTGATGGGCTCATACTCATAAACCCCCGTTTGCAGTGAATTAGGAGTTCTATTTTTTTCGATTAGTCTTCAGGGGCGGATGGAGACAGAAAATGACTGTTTCAGGAGCGGAAGATTAGGCTAAGAAGAAGAGAATCTAACATGGATGTACATGATAGACAGGATGGGAAAGACGGAGTGGGTTTAATTCGAACGGAAAGAAATACTCAGACATCCTTGAACCGGTAGCCGACGCCACGCACGGCCTCGATGCAATCCGCATACGAGCCAAGTTTCTTGCGTAAGCCAACCATCTGGACGTCCACGGCTCGCTCGGTTACGGCGATTTCCTCACCGCGCACGGCGTCGAGAATCTGCTGACGGTTCAGCACTCTGCCGGGGCGGCTGGCGAGAAAATGTAGCAGATGAAATTCCGTCACTGTGAGACTTTCGATGGGCTTACCTCTGGCAAGTACTTGAAAACGGCTTGGGCTGATCTCTAGGTCGCCCGCCCGCAGTTCACCCTTCTGATTATAGACGTGAACCTGCTGTCGGCGCAGTACCGCGCGGATCCGGGAGATTAGAATTTTGATGCCGAACGGCTTGCCCACATAGTCATCCGCCCCGAGCTCCAAACCCAAGATGATATCCGATTCCTCACCCTTGGCTGTGATCATGATGATCGGAATGTCAGCCGTTGCAGGGTCTCTTTTCAATTTCCGGCATACCTCGAGCCCGCTCATTCCCGGTAACATGAGATCAAGAAGAATGAGGTCGGGCTTCTTCTGGGCCACCACATTCAGCCCCCCCTCACCGGACATGGCTGAGACGACTCCAAAGCCTTCACGTGTCAGGTTAAAGTTCACCAGCTCGAGAATGTCTTTCTCGTCGTCGACAACCAGTATCTGTTTTTGAGCCACGGCCATAGGACATCCCACGCAATCCATTCACACGGATAAGTATTCCGAAATACCCGCCTACTTTGCCGCAGGTTCATTAGCTCCCGATTAGTGGAATGTCAGATATTCGTAAGAACACTGGCACTTGAACTGCGTTCTAACAGCACTCTGATTGTGCGCTAAAGATCATGGCTGGGGGCCGGTCGGCGCACGAGGGGCAAGGCGTAGCCGCTGAAATTGGGTGAACTTGCGAACACCACTTGAAAGGGGGGATCACGGAAAGGGGGTTTCCAAAGGGGGAAAACTGAGGAGGGAAACAGCATTGACAGTTCCAGTCCCCGCGTATGCGGGGCTTCGAGGGCGGCTACCGCCGACCGAGGTATTCAAGGGACTCAGCGCTGGAACCGACTTCGGAGGTTCGAGCGCGTGTGGGACAAGTCAAAAACGATGCACCGCCATGACCCTGAGAAAGCAACTGAATGGATCATAGGCAGTCCCGGCGGTGCTACGAGTAGCGGAGCCGACGGCGTGCTGGCTGGCCTTTTCCCGCAGCCAGCATGACGGAGGCGTAGCGGTCAGTGGGGAGTCAATAAAAGGCCCGAAGGGTCATGGCGAGTGTAAAATCGATGCAAGAGACCGAAGGTCATTATCGGCAAAGTTGCAATTTTCGGGCTGACCCGTCCGGTTCTGTGATGTGACTCCTATGCCTCAAAAAAACGAAAACGTTTTCGTTTTTTTCGGCGAACAGTCCCGGCGGCGCTCCTGTCGGAACCGAAAAGTCATCACCATCAGCCTTCGTCGCTAATCATTCGCCCAGAACATCTTCAATTAACCTGTCCCTTATCTTCCCTGGTATGGGACACTTTTCATGCTTCACGCTTCCCGAACCTCGTTCTAACGTTTTCCTGATTGAGGACTAACGGAAGCATGAAATCATGAGCACCTTGTTTATCGGAGATCAATACAATGACAGGGCTGGGCGATTTTCATTTCATGGCGACCTCGATTGCGGGCTTTATGGCTCCTGATATCGCCCTAGCCGCCATCCGGGCGGGCGAAATCGGCATTATCAATGGCGAGTCGGCGCCGTCCGAGGCCGCCCTGCGCTCCGCCCTCGCCGAACTCCGCGACGCCCCCCGCGAACGATGCGGTTTGCGCCTTGACCTGGGCAATACCACCATCACTCCCGGCCTCCTGAAAGACCTGCCTCCGCAGGTGGGCTGGATTATCCTCGCCCGCACTAAACCCGCGGAAGTGGGCGGGCATATCCTCCGCCTGCACAAACACGACGTGCGGGTCTTGGTTGAATCCGTTGAGCTTGAGACGGCCCAAGCGGCGGAAACGGCCGGGGCAGACGGCGTGATTGCCAAAGGAAACGAGGCGGGCGGCTGGGTCGGCGAGGAAACCTCCTTTATTCTCCTGCAACGGCTTCGCCAGGTCATCACGTTGCCAATCTGGATTCAGGGAGGCATCGGCGCCCATACGGTTGCTGCAGCCTATGTCGGGGGAGCGGTCGGCGTCGTGTTGGATTCCGCCCTGGCATTGCTGCAGGAATCAAAACTTCCCTCACAGGCCAAAGCCCTTATTGGACGTATGGATGGCAGTGAAACTCAGTGTTTCGCCGTGGATGGGGCCCTGTATTTCCGCTCCCTTGCACCCCGTGGTACGGCCACGCAAGGACTCCGGGCAGAGGATATCCTCCGCCAAGTCGGCTGGGAGGATGATCAGATGCACCTGTTACCGCTCGGGCAGGATGCGTGTTTCGCGCGTTCCCTGGCTGAGCGCTACGGCACCGTGGGCAAAACCCTGAGAGGCCTGCGCGCCGAATTGCAGTCTCATCTCAGCGCCGGATGCCGTCACACCCTCCTTATGAAGGATTCCCCCTGGGCGCTCGCACACCATACCGCGTATCCGATTGTCCAAGGGCCAATGACCCGCGTCAGCGACACGCCCACTTTCGCCAGAGCCGTGGCCGACGCCGGTGGCCTGCCCTTTCTGGCGCTGGGGTTGCAGCGTGAATCTGAAATCGAAGCGCTCCTCTCTGAAACCCGGCGCCGCCTCGGTGACAAACCCTGGGGCGTGGGCCTGCTGGGATTTCTGGACGCCTCCCTGCAAGAAGAACAGTTGGCGGTGGTTCACCGACATCACCCGCCCTTCGCGCTCATCGCTGGCGGTCACCCCGAACAAGCCCGGAGTCTGGATCAGGAGGGCATTTTGACCTATCTTCATGTGCCCGCCTCCGGCCTGCTCAGGCTATTCATCGAGGATGGCGCGCGCCGGTTTATTTTTGAAGGCCGCGAATGCGGCGGACATGTCGGCCCGCTCTCCAGTTTCGTGCTCTGGGAACAGACGGCTCAAGTTCTACTGGAATCGGTACCCGCCCATGAACTGCCCGACTGCCACATTCTGCTGGCAGGCGGCATTCATGATGCGACCAGCGCCGCCATGGCGGCTACCTGCATGACATCACTGGCGGAACGCGGAGTGAAAATCGGTGTTCTCATGGGAACGGCTTATCTCTCAACCCGGGAAGCGGTCTCTTCCGGGGCCATTTTGGAAACCTTCCAGCGACAGGCGCTGGCCTGTCAACATACCGTCCTTCTCGAAACCGGACCCGGCCACGTGGTGCGCTGTGCGCCCACCCCTTATGCGGACGCCTTTGCCACACGCAAGGCCCGGTTGCGCGCCGAAGGAGCTTCCACCGACCAACTGCGTACCACCTTGGAAGCCATGAATCTCGGACGGCTGCGACTGGCCGCAAAAGGGGTGATGCGTCAACAGGCCGACCCGGAAGCCCTGGTCCCGGTGAATGAAAACGAGCAAATCGCCGGGGGGCTTTACATGCTGGGACAGGCGGCCGGATTGCGGGAGAAGGTTTGCACCCTGCAGGAATTGCATCACGAGATCAGCGTGGGCGGAACCGAACTCCTGCGCGAGACCCGCCCCGCCACCACAGGCCGGGAACACGAATGCATCGCCATAGTTGGCATGAGTTGTCTGTTGCCAGGAGCCCGGAATCTCGACCAATTCTGGACCAACATCCTGAACAAGACGAATTCCATTCGCGAAGTACCCCCCACCCGCTGGGACTGGAAACTGTATTTTGACGAGCACCGCGAGACACCTGATCGCATTTACGCGCGCTGGGGCGGGTTCCTTGACCCCGTCGCATTTGATCCGGCGAGTTACGGCATGCCGCCCAGTTCGCTCGCCTCCATCGAACCCATTCAGTTGCTGGCGTTGGAACTGGCGCGCACCGCGTTGCGGGACGCCGGATACGAAAATCGTTCTTTCCCAAGGGAAAACACAGCGGTCATCATCGGCGTCAGCGGCGGTCTGGCAGAGTTGGGCCAGGACTACGTTCTGCGTTCTGCGCTGTCGGCTGGGCCTGACAGGCCCACCATGACGGGCATCCAGCGGAAACTGCCCGAGTGGACGGAAGATTCTTTTGCCGGTATTCTCCTTAATGTTATTGCCGGCCGCATCACCAACCGTTTCGACCTGGGTGGGCCCAGTTTCACTGTGGACGCGGCCTGCGCGTCTTCGCTGGCCGCCGTATATCTTGCCTGTCGTGAACTTGAAAGCGGTGCAAGCGACATGGTTCTTGTCGGCGGGGCCGATACTTTTCAGAGTCCTTTCAACTACCTCTGTTTCTGCAAAACACAGGCGCTCTCCCCACGCGGTCGTTGCCGCACCTTCGACCATACCGCTGACGGCACCTGCATCAGCGAGGGACTTTCCATGCTGGTTCTGAAACGGGTTAGTGATGCGGAACGGGATGGCGACCGCATCTACGCCGTCATCAAGGGAGTAGGCGCCTCCAGTGACGGGCGCGCCAAAGGTTTAACGGCACCCTCACCGGAAGGGCAGATCCGCGCGCTCCAGCGCGCTTATACCTCGGCAGGCGTTTCGCCCGCGACAATCGGTTTGATCGAAGCACACGGAACTGGAACCGTGGCGGGCGACCGGGCGGAGACCGAATCCCTGCGCCGGGTCTTCGAGACTGCCGGCGCCAAACCCGGTTCGGTAGCCCTCGGTTCGGTGAAATCCATGATCGGCCATACCAAGGGCGCCGCAGGCGTTACCGGCCTGCTCAAGGTAGCCATGGCACTCCACCACAAGGTCCTGCCCGCCACCCTAGGCGTGGAGAAACCGAACGACAGCCTGACCAACGGGGCGCTTTACGCCAACACCGAAACTCGCCCCTGGATCTCCGCCACTCCTGGCCAACCCCGCCGCGCAGCGGTCAGCGCTTTCGGGTTTGGTGGCGCAAACTATCACGCTATTGTTGAAGAATATGCCGGGGCGGCCGCCCCGGCCGCCTCCGAACAGTGGCCCTGTGAGCTTTTTCTGTGGCGCGCCCTCTCCGTCACAGAAATCGGGTCCCGCATCACCGCGCTGCTGGCGGACTTGAAGGCGGGTGCCCGCCCGGAGCTGAAAGACCTTTCCTTTACGTTGTGGCACATCGCCCAACACCAACTCGAGGGCGTCACACTGGCCATCGTGGCCTCCTCGCTTCAAGACCTGTCCGCCAAACTGGAAACGGTCGGCGCCAAACTGGGCGACGGGACAGCCGCCGTATGGGACACCGCCTCCGGCACCTATCTGGCCCCGCAGGCGCTGGCGCGGAACAGCGGCCTCGCCTTTCTATTCCCGGGACAAGGCTCACAATATCCCGACATGCTGCGTGAACTGGCTGTTCATTTCCACGAAATCCGCGAAGCCTTCGAGACCGCCGACCGGACCCTCGCCGGCCACTTTGGAAAGCCGCTATCGTCTTTTGTATTCCCGCCGCCGCGCTTCAATGAAGAAGAGGAACGTGCGGTGCGCCGGTCCCTCACGGCCACTCATGTGGCTCAACCTGCGCTCGGCGCCGCCGCCACGGGCCTGCTGGACTTGTTGTGCGCCCTGGGTGTGACTCCCAACCGGGTGGCAGGCCACAGTTATGGCGAGTATGCGGCACTCCACGCCGCTGGTTGCCTTACCGCCGAACAATTGTTGGCCCTGTCGGAAGCCCGCGGACGGTTCATCACGGAAGAAGCCCAAGGGGATCTGGGCGCCATGGCGGCGGTCGAGGCCGACGAGGAGAAGACCCGCGCCCTCGTGGGCGACCTCCCCGACCTCTGGATCGCCAACCTTAATTCACCGCGCCAGACCATCATCTCCGGCGCCAAATCCGCGATTGCGGCCGCGCTGAAGCGCCTCGAATCCCAGGAGGTCACAGCTCAAGCGATTCCTGTGGCCTGCGCCTTTCATTCGCCTCTCGTGGCTCCCGCCAAGGAACGGCTGCAAACGCTGCTCGGGGAGACGTCCTTCGCCGTACCCAAACTGGCCGTTTATTCCAACTCCACTGGCGGCGCCTATCCGGCTGACCCGGCCGCCATCCGGGCGCAACTGGGGGAACATCTGGTATCGCCCGTGCGGTTCGTGGCGGAAATCGAGGCGATGTATGCGGCAGGAACACGCGTCTTTGTCGAAGTCGGTCCCCGTAGCGTGCTGACCGGACTAACCGAACAGATTCTGGGAGATCGCGAGCGGATGGTCGTGCCGTTGGAGACGCGCAAACGCTCCGGTCTGGAAGCGCTGTTGCACGCCCTGGCTCAACTGGCCGCCCATGGAACACCGGTACGATTGGACCGGCTATTCGAAGGCCGGTGCCCTTGTAAATACGCATTGGAGCACTTAATCAAGGAAACCCGCGACGCCCCCTTCCCGCCCACCGCCTGGTGGGTGGAAGGTGGCCGAGCCACACCCATGCACTCACAAACCCTTCCTTCACAAGAGCAAAAACCAACTGTCCCGGTTTCAACTCAGGGAGAATCCGGCAACCTTGCGGCGATGCTGAAGGCTCATGAACAGGTCATGCAACGCCTCCTCGATACTCATCAACGCGTCATGGCAGCAGCGCTGGGTAAGCCCCCCCCCGTGGTGATGGCAAAGTATTCTGCACCCGCGCCCCAGACGCCCGTTCCCGCAGCAACGCCCATCCCGGTGGCGCCGGTCAGTCCCGCATCACCGGCAACACCCGTTGCGCAGAAATACAGCGCCGAGCACATCCGGCAGGAGGTATTGCGTATTGCGGGCGAACGTACCGGGTATCCGCCGGATATGCTGGATGTTGACGCTGATCTTGAAGCGGATCTCGGCATTGATTCCATCAAGCGCGTCGAAATCGCCGGCCGTCTGCGCAAGGCGTTCCCCCATCTCGGCGCCTCCCCCGACGCCTCAACCGCCGGAAACCTGGCAAGTCTCAGAACATTGCGGGGTCTCATCGAACGGATCGCCTCGGTTCCTGTCAACGGAAGTCCGGCGGTCCCGAAACCCGAAGGGGTTGCAACGGCTGAACCTGTCACGAAGGCCGATGCGGACGTTCCGGTGCCGCGCTTCATGATGCGAATGGAAGATGCGCCCGCACCGGCGGAGAAGGCCGGATTGCCGCAGGGCGTGCTCCTCATCACGGATGACGGGAATGGACTTGCCGACACCGTGGCAGACGCCCTCCGAGCCGAGGGTGCCCGTGCCGTGGTGGTTTCGGCAAATGGCAAGCCAGGCGGTACGGCCACCCATTATCCGGCCGATTTTTCAAGCCCGGCGAGCCTGCATGAACTGGTCGCCACCCTCCGCCGGACCGAGGGCCAAATCGCCGGCCTGATTCACCTGCGGCCACTCCGTCACCGCGCCCCCGCCGCCGAAAGGTCCCTGGACCTGTGGCGTCGGACGATCCAGGAAGACGTCAAAGCGCTCTTCTATCTGGCCCAGGCGGCCGCAGCGGATTTAAAATCTCCTCCCGCAGGCCACCATTGTGTGTTCGCGGTCATCGGAATGGCTGACGGGTTCCCCGGCCATGGTGGCCTGACGGGATTGATCAACACCCTTGCCACGGAATGGCCCGGCCTCAGGGGCCGCACCCTCGCCCTCGACAACCGCGAGTCCCTGCTCACGCTGGCGCAAGCGATCATGGATGAACTGCACTGCGACGACCATGCCCGGTTCATCAGTTTCAAACAGGGCAGGCGGCAACAGGTCCGGATCGAGCCGGCTGAACTGCGCCCGGGCAAGGAGGAATCGATGCGCATCGGCCAGGACTGGGTCATTCTGATCACGGGAGGCGCCTGCGGCATCACGGCGCAGGTCGCGCTGGAACTGGCTGAACGCTTCAAGCCCACGCTGGTGCTGGCAGGCCGTTCTCCCTTACCCGCCGCCCAGGAAGCCGATCCGACGCGAGGCATCATGGAACCCGTGGAACTCCGCCGCATTCTTGCCGAACAATTATCAAAAGCGGCAGGCAAGGCGACCATGGCCGATATCGAGGCCGCCTATCGCCGCCTGTGCCGGGAACGGGAAATTCGAGCCACCCTGTCGGACCTTCGTAAAACCGGCGCCAAGGTAACCTATGTTCAAACCGATGTACGCGATGCCCAGTCTTTCGGGGACACCGTGGATCACCTCTATACCGAGTTCGGGCGATTGGATGGCGTGATCCATGGGGCGGGCCTGATCGAGGACAAGCGGGTGGAGGACAAAACTCCCGGATCTTTCGACCGCGTTTTCGACACTAAGGCGGATGGCGCATTTATACTGGCACGGCATTTACGACTCGACTCGCTTAAATTCCTGGTCTTTTTCTCATCCGTGGCCTCGCTCGGTAATGCCGGGCAAAGCGATTATGCAGCCGCCAACGGTGTGTTGAACGCTTTGGCCTGCGATTTGGATCGCCACATGGCGGGGCGGGCTATCGCCATTTTATGGGGCCCCTGGCAAAGCGCCGGCATGGCATCGGAAGAGGTCCAGCGCCGGTTTCAGGATCGGGGGGTACAGATTATCCCCCTCACGGCAGGCCGGCGTCGCCTGATCGAAGAGTTGCTCTACGGACGCAAGGGTAACGTGGAGGTGCTTTATGGCGACGCCCCCTACGCTTCCGTAGAGGCCCGGGCGAAGGAAGGGCGAAAGGCGCTTCCCCTGATCGCGGGTGATGAATCCGTGATCCACAACAACGGCTCGGTCGAAATCGCCTGTGTGCTCGATACCGCCGAGCAGGCCTACCTGCTCGATCATCAACTCGACGGCAAGCCGGTGTTTCCCGCGGCCATGGCCATGGAACTGATGGCGGAATCGGCCTGGGTCTTCACGGCGCCCAAAACCGGCGGGATTGAAATAACCTCACTGCAGATCCAGCAAGGCATCGTGCTGCAGGCGGGGCGGCTGCCTCTACGGGTCATCGGTTGCCTGGCAGCCACTCCGCCCAGCCTACCGAACACCTCGTCCTGTTCCATGCAAATCCACACCTCCAAGACCCCGCAGCGCGCGAATTACCTGGCCGGAATCACCCTCGGCCTCGATTCAACACCCCCTTTGTTGTTTCCCGAAACAGACGGAACATTTTACCCTTTTCCGCTCAGCGTACCCGAGGTCTATGCACGCTGGCTTTTTCAGGGGCCTTGTTTTGCGGGCATCACGGCGATTGAAGGAATACGGAAAGACGCTATTGCGGGAATGCTGCACTCGGTGTCCCCGGCGCAGTGCCTGTCCAAGGCTCCCCACGAAAGCCAATGGCTAATTGATCCCACAGTGGTCGATGCCTCGCTTCAACTCGTCATTCTCTGGGAGCGTCACTGGCACAACATGACGCCCCTGCCCATGCAAATCGGACGGTTCCGACTTTATCACTCCCTCTCCACACAGCCCGTTCGCTGCTGTGTCAAGGCGGCGGTGTCCGATGGAGGAGAATTACTGACAGCCGATCTGTATTATACCAATACGCAAGGCCAGTTGCTTGCGGTCATGGAGGGTTTGCAATGCGCCTGTACGCGGGCGCTTAACCGACTTAGCAACTCGCCCGTCCATCAAATGTCCATCCATGGCGACAAAGAAAGGCGGCACATCGCGGCATGTTGACGAAAGAACCCATCGTCGAACCCTTCCCCATACCCCTGGGGTTTGGTCCCCTCCCGGGTTACCGGGTGCAAGGCATTGTCCGGAGCCCGTGGCAACATCCCGTTCAAGCGGCGGGCCTCAAACATGGCTGGTGCTGCCAGTGTGTTGACGAATACCGGGCCAATGCCTGGGAGGAAACCGCCGCCCCCTTTATTTTGCTTGAGTCCGAGTGGAAACACTGGCGCAGCCTGCCGCACACCGCCGCCAAGCGCCGCTGGTTGCGCGGCCGCGTGGCCGCCAAGGACGCGGTAAGGTTACTTTTGATGGATCGTTACAATATGGCGGCTGCCCTGGAAACCATCAGCGTGCTCCCGAATGAACATGGACAACCCCAGGTCCATTGTACCGCACTGCCGAAAACGGGTGCCTGGGTTTCTGTATCGATCTCGCATTGCGGGAACAGTTCCGTGGCACTGGCCGCCGAACGCTCCGAAGCCAGTCACGGGGTAGGCATCGACGTCGCCGCCCAGTTTGAAAGCCATGAGGGTCTGGCGGAAGGCGGGTTCGTCTCCACCGAAATGGCCTTGCTGGAAGATTGCCCCGGGGAGGAGCGTAGCGATTGGCTGCTGCGCCTGTGGTGCGCAAAAGAGTCCGTTGGCAAAGTCCTTGGTTTCGGGTTGATGGGAAACCCGTTGAACTATCTCGTACGCCGGGTAGACCGCGGCGCAAGCGTAGTGGAGGTCGAGATCAAACTTGAGTCTTCCGTCACGCCCCAAAGCAAGACACGGATGGCCGTCAACGTCGGGAGCGACCGGGGGATGACTTTCGCCGTGGCGCACCGGGAGGGAAACTGAATGAGCTGGCCCTGGCAAAAACCTGAGAACGAACCGAAGGAAACCTTGTTGCAGGAGGTGACCCAGGCCATTGCCCAAGTTCTTGGCTGCTCCAGTGGCAGAACTCACGCGGACATTCAGCCCACCGCCTACCTCGGCGCCGATCTCGGCTTAAGTTCCATCGCCGTCGCCCGATTGGCGGGTTTGCTGCAAAAACAACATGGGAAAAAACCCCTGCCTTTCCACAAGTTGTTCGTAAAGCCGGATGGCTCGATGCTCCAGGACATCCGGGTATCGGATATCGTGACGTTTCTCGAGTGGCACGTCCTTAACAGTCATCCATGAGTACCCCTACATCAGTCTATACGGCACGTCCCGCCACCTTTGACGACCTCGAGGAGGTCGCTGTCCTGTTGCAAAGGGTCTTCGACGTGAAAAAATCCGCTGACACTTTGAAATGGAAATTTTCCGGGTGCGCGGGCCATCTGGTAGGATCCACCGTACTGACAAGCAACCACAAGATCGTGGGTTTTCTCGGCCAGATTCCCCTGCGTACCCGCGTGGCGAACAGGGACATCCTCGCTGTCCAGGGGGCGGATGTGGGCATTCTGGAGGAACATCGCCGGCTCGACGCCTTTCTTAACTTGCTCTTGAAAAGCGTTGATGACCTCGAAGCCAAGGGCATCGCGCTGGCTTACGGAACAGCCAATGCGGAGGCCACGATCACCTTGTCGACACTGCTTGGACAACCTACCGTATCCAGAACCCCTCTGCTGGTGCTGCCACTCAGCGATGCCGTACCGGTCTCGGCCCGGACGACCTTTCCGCTCCTCACCCGCCTCTTTGCCGCCTGCATCCGTATGGTGGAACGTGGGGTGGCGAGGTTGCCAGATTTGGCTCATGATCCGCTCCGGGTGATTCGACTGGATCGTTTCGATTCCCGTTTTGACGTCTTCTGGGAGCGGATTCGGGATGACTACCTGATCCTGCTTGTCCGTGACGCCAGATATTTGAACTGGCGTTATGTGGAGGTGCCCGGTGTCGTGTATGAGCGCATCGGTATCGAATCGACCGTTTCCGGCGAGATCGAAGGTTATGCCGTCCTGGGCCTATCACGGCGGGGTGCCCAAGTCCGCGGACGGATTTGTGATCTGGTCACCCCACGGCGGGAAAACGGCCGGGCCGCCCACAAACTGATTACGGCATCCATCGAGTGGTTCCGCGCCCAAGGAGCGGATATTGCCGACGTCTGGATGTTCCCCCATGCCCATTTGCGTTTCCCCTTGCGACTCCACGGCTTTATTCCCCGCAACACAACCCGGGGCCGGTTCCAGGCAAATACCCTGATGGCAAGCGCCGCGTTGCAACTCCAGTGCGTGGAAAGGGCGGACAACTGGTTTCTATCGATGGGCGACAGTGATACGGTCTGAGGCCGCAATGAAAATGGCGACACAAAACACCCTTTACTGGATTGTCTCCTTGGGCGTGGTGTGCATGATCTATCTCTCGGCGCTGTTATCGCTGCATCCGTCTGTATTCTGGTCACCCGACGAGGGCGCCAAATTCATCCAGATGCACAGCCTGGTTTCAAACACCGGGACTGCCCATCCCATTTCCTATGGCGCCGCGGCGCAGGATCCGTCTTTCACGTACTATCCCACCGCCCCGATTTATCCGCAGCCGCTCTGGCCCACAGGTGTTCTCAACCACTGGCCCAATTTGTTTCCTCTTGTTTCGTTACCGTTCTTTCAGCTCTTCGGCCTGCGGGGGCTTTATGTCATTCCTTTGCTCTGCGGCCTTTTGTCGGTGGTCGCCGTTTCCCGCCTGGCCCGGAACATGGAACCCGGCGCGGCCACACCGGGAATTCTGCTGGCAGGACTAGGCACGCCTTTGCTCTTCCAATCCGTTCTGTTTCTGGAACATACGTTGGCCGGCGCCCTGGGCCTTGGCGCCCTGCTTTGCGGTGGGGCCGCCTACGGTTCGACGCGGAGTCGCCCAGGGTTTTCTATTGCCATGATCGCCTGCCTTGTGGGACTGTTCGCCTTGCGCGATGAAACGCTGATCTTCCTGGCCGCCCTGTCATTAACCGGGCTCCTCATGCTGGCCTTTGAACGAAAACCCACCGGCCTTCGCGCCGGGCTGATGTTGCTCGTTTTCTTTCTGTTCCTTGTCATGGTGAAAACGATGGGCGATAATATGGGCGGCTCCAACCGGGTCGCGGAACTCGTCCGCAATATAACACGGGCTCTGGCAGGTCTTCAAGATCCTGCCTTGTGGAGCGCTTTCCCCGATCACCTGTTACAGGTATTCATCAATAACCCCGGGCAGTTCGGGGTCCCGTTATCACCCGGATGGACTGTGACAGGACTTGTCGGACTCGGTTTGTGCGCGTTCTCCCTGATGGCAGGCACCCGGTGGCGGTTCCCCTGCTGGCTGCTCGGGGCGGTCCTCGTCAGCATCCCCAGTCTCCTCGGGCTTTGCCTGCCGGATCGGTACCGGGCGGTTCACGGCCTGTTGCTCGCGGCGCCCTGCCTGGTTCTGGCCTGGTTGCCATCGCGGTTGGGCAGTCAACCACGGCGCCGCACCGAACGGTTTCTCATGATATTACTGCCGGTTTACCTGGTCATCTATGCGCTTGCCACCTGGCTTTTCCGCCGCCCCTCGGGCGGGCCGGAATGGGGACTGCGGTATGCCCTGATCGCCTATCTGCTGGCGGCGGCTTTGGGCGCGGTGGCCGTTACCCGATTCCAGCAGACAAGCAGGGGCTGGCACCGGTTTACCGGACTCGGGGTGGCCGCCTTGCTCCTGGCCTTGTCGTGCGGTTATGGCATGCGCGGAATTGTGGAGGTCCAGGTCACCAAACGGGATCTTCAGGCCTTTGAACAGGAGATTCTTGAAGCCCACTGCCCGATCATCACCGACCAATGGTGGCTGGCGTCGGCTCTGGCGCCCGCCTTCGTCCGCACTGAATTTTACACTGATAATCCCTGCACTGCCAGCGGCTTGTGGCTGGCTCGCATCGCGCCCCGAAAACGGGAGTTCCTCTATGTCAGTTATGCCCCTCCGCCGGACTCGGCCAAGGGGCCCAATGGAGTGAGGCTCACTCTAGCAGGGCGTCGCACCATTCAGGGCATGACATTCTCCCGCTACAATCTGGAGACACCATGAAACAGAAGGCAGGAGGCAGGAGGCAGAAGGCAGAAGGGAAGGGAAACCCTGGCCTCCTGAACCCTGACCCCTGCCCCGAGTCTCGTTCCCACCTCCTTGGGTTGCTGGTTTTCCTGGCGCCCTTCTGCCTCTACTTCAACACCATGGCGCAAACGGTTTACGGGCTTGACAGTGCAGAACTGACCACCGGGGCCTATACGCTCGGCATTGTGCACAGTCCAGGCTCCCCGCTCTACCTTCTGGTGGGCCGGCTCTTTTGTTTTTTGCCCTTTGGCGATGTGGGCTGGCGGATGAACCTGCTCTCGGTGGTGACGGGTTCCCTGAGTGCTTTTTTTATCTATGCCATAGTAGTCCGGCTCACCGGCCGCGCCTGGATCGGCGTGGTCACCGCCTGGCTGCTGGCGGCCTCCTATTACATCTGGGTCTGGAACGTCGTGGCCGAACTTTATTCGCCGCATCTCTGTATCGTGTCAACCTTGATCTGGCTGATCATCAAGTGGCGCGATACGCATCGCGACGGGTTTCTATGGGTCACCGGCATCCTGGCAGGGCTGGGGACGGGTAATCATACAGCTTTGATTCTGGTCGGCCCTGGCCTGGCCTGGTTGGTCTTCACCTCTGATCCAACGCTCTGGCGAAAGCCCTGGCGCTTCCTCGGTCCGGGACTCGCCTTTCTGGGCGCTTTTATCGCGATCTTCCTGTACATACCGATCCGCTCGATGGCTCACCCGGCCCTGGATTACGTGCACGATTATTTTCCCCAGATCAACCTGCTCACGATCAAGGGGGTGATCTGGATGATCCGGGGAGGCATGTTTGAAAGCCTTTTTTTCAACGTCACCTGGAGCGAGATCGGCAGCCATCTGTTCCGACTCGGAACGCAACTGGTGGCCAATTTCGGGTTCATGGCAACCGCCGTGGGACTGCTGGGCCTGGTCGCCGGGCTGGCCGGTTCACGCGAACGCCGCCATTTCATCCTCTCATGCCTGCTTATGTTCCTCTTTCACTCCGGCTTCTATCTGACCTACGGTGCCGCGGACATCGAATGGATGTATTCGGTGAGTTACCTGGTTCTGGCTTTATTCTTCTGTTTGGGATTGTCCGAGCTGGCCGACCGAATTCCCGTTTTGCCGCTGCCGGGCGGAAAACTCCCTGTCACGGCCCTGAAAATACTCGCGGGACTCATGGTGCTACGGCTCATCTGGTTCAACTACCCCTATCTGGATCTCAGCCGTGATTTTTCGGCCCGCGCCACCGGGGAAAGGATCCTGACCGCCATCGGACCGCAGGCGCTCTTTGTCGGCATGTGGGAACACGAACCCATACTCGAATACCTGCAACTGGTTGAAGGCCGGAGACCGGACGTGCGCATCATCAACGGGGTATTCACTGGGCCCATTGGGGCGCAACAACTTTCCTGCGAGGCCCTCCGCGATGGCCATCCTGTTTACACGACATATACCAATCTGTTCGGGCAGGATTTCATCATCAGCCCTTTCAAAGGCGGGATTTGTTATCGCGTTTTAGCAAATGAGATTCTGACAGGAAGTCAATCACTTCCTCACTGATATCAGGTTGAATTCCCACGTTTATCTAGCAGTTCAACGGTATTATTTTGCCGCAGGGAGAGAAACAATGACCGCAGTGCCCGAATATATAAAGGTGGGCAGACAGGGAATCGTGATTAAAGGCGCACGGATACCCGCCTCGTTCTTCCGCCATTTGATGCCTGGCAAGAGTTTCGTCGTTCTTGCCGAGGGAGATCGACGCCTGATGCACGTCCGTGCCAAAGACGTCAAGGCCCTCCAGCGCGCCTATCGCGATTATATACGCAATCTTGGAAGTCGCCGCACCAGAAACTAATAGACCTCTAACGAGGGGCGAATAGTCGTTGGAGATAATGCGTCACCTGAAAGGAATTTGGGACAATGCAAAACATTCTTATTCGATCATGGAAACAAGTGGTGGTGGTCTTGCTGCTCATCGGTGTGGACCTGGCCGTGAGTCTGCCGATCATGGGGGCAACGTACCGGCCGTTCCAATGGATGACCATTGCTTCGACAAATACGCCCGTGCTCTACCCGGTGATCCAGAATCTGTCCTTTGTGGGCGGCAAACCCTATCTGGCCGTTCAGACAACCAACGGCCAGTCTTGTGTGTTGCAGTGCAACACCAACCTGAAAAACTCAACCGGATGGTTCAATGTGGTGACCATAACGGCAACCGGTCGGGTGATACATCTGACGGATACGAATCCCATTCCCCGCAGTTCCGCGTTCTACCGCGTAACAGGCTCATTCTAAGAACGACATGAATGCCCCCCTTCCAGATATCGCCCTCGTTGGCATGGCGGGGATCTATCCCGGAGCTCCCGTCCTCAGCCGACTTTGGAATAACATCGTGGCCAAAATTGAAACGGTCTCCGACGCCCCCGCCAGTTGGAATGCCGGGCACTTTCACGATCCCACCGCGGGGGGGGATAACAATACGCACACCTATTGCCAGCGGGGGGGATTCATCGAAGCCTTTGCCGAGTTCGATCCACTGGATTTCGGTATTATGCCCGGTTCTGTCGATGGCAGCGACCCCGGACATTTTCTAACCCTGCGGGTCGCCAAGGAGGCGCTGGCGGATGCCGGCTACCTGGAACGCCCCTTTGACCGCCAGCGCACCGGCGTGATCATCGGGCATGGCAGCTATCCGCATCGAGGCATGACATCCAGCGGTGCCTATGGCGAAGCCGAACGGTTTGTTGAACTGCTGCGGACAATTGTCCCCGAACTTCCACCCCAGGTCATAGATACCCTCGTGAGCCGGATCAAAAGCCGGCTTCCGCCATTCACCCCGGATACCTGCCCGGGCCTGATTTCCAATGTCCTTTCCGGCCGCATCGCCAACCGCCTGAACCTGATGGGACCCAATTACCTGGTGGATGCCGCCTGCGCGTCCTCGCTCATTGCCCTCGATGCGGGCATGCGGGAACTGGTGGCCGGACGGTGTGACATGATGCTCGTTGGCGGAGCGCAGGAAAACACCAACGCCGGTGTCTTCATCGTCTTCTCCATGTTGGGCGCTCTCTCCAAACGCGGCAAGTTACGCCCCTTCGACAAAAATGCAGATGGCACCCTGCTGGGCGAAGGCGTGGGCTTTGCCGTGATCAAGCGCCTGGCGGATGCCGAGCGGGACGGGGATCGCATTTATGCGGTGATCAAAGGGCTCGGCCTCTCCAGCGACGGGCAGGGACAGGCCTTTCTCGTACCCCGGCTTGAGGGCGAAGTGACCGCCATGGAACGTGCATATCAGGCCGCCGGCTTTTCCCCGTCCACGGTGGACCTGGTGGAGGCGCATGGAACCGGCACGGCCGTCGGCGACCGCATCGAGATTCAAGCCATGACCAGGATTTTTGGCGCGCGCAACGGCCAGTTACCGCGCTGCGCGGTGGGTTCCGTGAAGTCCATGATCAGCCACACGATCCCGGCATCAGGGATGGCCAGTCTTTTCAAAACCTCGCTCGCCCTATTCCATAAGGTGTTGCCCCCGACCCTGTGCGAGGAACCAAACTCCGAATTGGGAATCGATGAGAGCGCCCTTTATATCAACACCGAGTCACGGCCCTGGATCCATGGCAAGGCCTATCCACGTCGTGCGGGCGTGAATGCCTTCGGCTTCGGCGGCATCAACAGCCACGTCGTGCTTGAAGAGTATGCGCCGGATTGTGCGAAGGGTACGCTTCTACGCGATTGGCCCTGCGAATTGGTTACGGTGCGGGGCGCCTCACGTCTGGCTGTCAGCGAAAAGGCCCGTGTTCTGCGCCAAGGTCTTGCGAAATTGCCGTCGGAGACAGCCCTCCGAGACATAGCCTTCACCCTTAACAGTCTGGATAAACCCTACACCGCACCTTGCTGCCTGACCATCGTGGCGGAATCCTCTCAGGACCTGAATTCGAAACTCGATGCCGCCGTCGCGGCTTTGGAAGATCCCGAACGCACCGCCATTCAGGAGCGGCAGGGGATCTATTATTTTGACAAGCCTCTGGCCCGTGAGGGGAAACTCGCCTTTCTCCTGCCCGGCGAGGGAGCCCAGTATGCCGGCATGCTAGGGGATCTCTGCATCCATTTCGACGAGGTCCGGAGCTGGTTCGACCGGGCTGATCGCGCTTTCATCGATCGCGGCCGAAGCCCGTTGCCCAGCCAGATTGTATTTCCGTCCCCCCACTTGACCCAGCCCGAGCAACAGGGCGTGGAGGCCGCCTTATGGAGCATGGAATATGCCCTGCCCCTTGTCGCCACTGCCGATAGCGCCCTGTATCATCTACTTCTGGTATTAGGCGTGCGGCCACAGGCAATTGCCGGCCATAGCACGGCCCAGGACCTCGCGCTCGAAGCCGCCGCCTTCGCCGATTGCACGACACCAGCCAATGTCATGGATAAACCGGTGATCGAGGATCGCGTGATTGAGCAATGGGTTCGCGACCTGGTTCCTGCGGCGCAACTTCTTTCGGTAGGTGCCTCGGAGCCCGCACGTATCGCGCAGTTGGCGGCGGAAAGCGCAGGAGCACTCCATGTGGCCATGGACAACTGTCCGAATCAGGGTATCCTGTGCGGCAGTCCGGAAGCGATTGCGGCGGCGCGCGCCACACTGGAGTCCGAAGGCGCGCTATGCCAGTTCCTGCCCTTTGACCGCGGATACCACACGCCGATGTACCGACCCATCTGCGACCGGATCGAACAAACCGCCGGCACGTATGAGGACCGCATCCCGAAGATTCCCGTTTATTGCACCACCACGGGCAAGCGCCTGCCGGAGACGCCGGCCGAGATCCGGCGCATCATGATTGACCAGTGGGCTGATCCCATCCGGTTCCGGGAAACGATAGAAACCATGTACTCCGACGGAGTGCGCCTTTTCCTGGAAGTGGGCCCGCGCGGCAACCTCACCGGATTTGTGGATGACATTCTGGCCGGGCGCGACTACTCGGCCATCCCCTGCAATCTCGCTTCACGGGGAGGACTCCTCCAACTTCACCATGCCTTGGCGCAACTCTGCGCCCACGGCGTGGAGGTGTCCCTGGATCGGCTTTACTCTCAACGTCGTCCCAGCCAACTGGCTATGGATGCTACTGGACTGACGTCCACCGCGTCGCCCCGCCGGCGTCCAATAAAACTCAAAATGGACATTCCCCTGATAACCCTGGATGAAACTGATCGCCGGGAGTTACGAGATCAACTGACCGCCATACTGGGCGGCAGTCAGGCACCCGCACCGGCCGCGGTTCCGGCAAGCGTTTTTCAAACTCCACCAACCGATTCGCCCGTGCTGCAAGCGCACATTCAGACATTGGATCGAATCCTGGCAACACACGAGGATGTCATGCAAGCCCTGTTCACCCAAGTCGGCACACACGCCCCATAATACTGCTAACCAATATGAAAAATCACTCCTTACGGTTGTCTTTCTGCCTCTTGCTTCTTCCTTTCCCCGCGCTCAGTTCCACTCCTCACTCCGCGTTTGATCGATACTCGGTCATCCTCACGCGCATGCCCTTTGGCAATGAGTCTTCCGCCGCCCCACTAGCCACCAGCGCTACTGTCGTGACCCCGCCTCCCCTGGAGAGCTTCACCAAGAACCTCAAGATGTGCGCCATCACCCGCAACCACTTTGACGGTAAAATTCAGATCGGTATCGTCAATATGATCACCCGGAAAAGTTATTTCCTCCACGAAGGTGCCTCGGAAGACGGCATGGAACTCGTCCGGGCCGATTTCGACAACGAAAAGGCGCTGTTGAAAAAGAACACCGAGGCAGTATGGATGGATATGACGTCGGCGACGGCAGCTACACCCGTGGTCACCTTTGGACCGCACGGCATGCAAATTATCCCGCCTTCACCAGTAGCGCAGCCTGTACTTTCCACAGGGGTAAATGATAATTCCACCGGCAACGCGGATAACCGCGCGGGCTCATCCTCCTCAAGGTCTTTAGACGCGGAGTTTCAACTAAAAATGGGGCAACCTCAGGTGGAGCGTACCATTTCCCGAGAAAGTTCCGAAATGATTCCCCCTCCTACGCCTGTGGGGGCGGGCGGTTTTGGGCGGGTGAATAACAGTCCCGTGGTTGCATCCACGACCAAGGGTCAGACGGCGACGGCAAGTTCTGCGGCGCTGGCCTTAAACCAGAGCATGGCGAGCGCGTTGGAAGTGGCCGCGCTGATTCCGCCCCCGGATCCAATTCCGGCTCAAGTGGCCGCGACGCCCGGTTCTGCCTCGGTGAACAATGATGTGAGGGTTATGGATTACACTCAAGAAGTGCCTCAGTTAACCGCCGCGTATCTGCAGAAACAACTTCAGGATTATCAGATGGAGTTAATCCGAGCGCAAGGCGCAAAAGGCCCGCCATTACCCATTGTATTGACTCCCTCGATGGACGCCCAGTTGGTCTCCGAGGGCGTCCTGCCCCCCAGTGCGCAGTAAGAAGGATTCAGGACTCCAGGTCCACTATCCCTGACAGACGTAACCGGCATACGTTGCAACAGACCCTTGCCTGTTTTTCAACTAATCAATTTTTCACGCACCACTTTTCAATTCGCAATGGCGCCGGACTAGTGTCTGCTCCATCGAACGAACACGAGGTGACACGGGGTCACTTTCACCAAAAAAGCCGACCCGTAAGTCCCCGGATCGTTCCGGCCGGAGTGGCCGCAAGGCTGCTCCGGTTCTTTTTTGATAACGCAGTCCTAATGCGCGCCCAATATTGCCCTAACAGCCGAATGCTATTCATGCTGACTTGCACATTCAAATGGGACGCGCATTCATATGACATCATTCCTTCGCCTGCTCGCATTTCAATTCCTGGCTATGACGGCCCTGGTTCAAGCCGCCGATGACAAGAATATCATTGCCGAAGTGACCGGGCGGTTTCACCCCACAAAACCGGCCGTCATGATGAACTATGACGTGACCTATGTGCTGTTCAATATCAGTTTGAAACGCGTGGCCGAGGCCACCCTTAAAGCAACCGAGGGGGTGTGGTGCAGCAACCTCTCCACCGGAGGCGTCCCCGCCTGCCTGATCGACTTTCAGGTGGAGTCCCCTCGAACCGGTGACGCCGCCGATGACAATATCCGCCTGTTTAAGCGAACCGTATCGGTGCTGACCATGCCGGAGCTGAAGATTATCACTTATGCCAAGCATAACGATGAATTCATTAAACCGTTCTTCAGCCCAGGGCGCCGCATGAGCTATGTCGAAATCTACAATTTCGAGGCCGGCACTCCCACCTACCGGCATCATGATCTTTTCTCAGGCACCGTGGAGACGAATCTCCCGGGGATGGCCGATCTCGCCAAGCAAAGCACCGAAGTGGCCAACGTATTCCAGACCTTGTATGCCGCCTATAGCGGGCAACCGGCGCCGCACCACGCCCGCGCGAACACGGTTCACTTCAATGTGGATGGCACCGTCAGGACTTTTGATTTAAAGATGAAGAAGGGACGGGTATCAGCCCTTGCTTTACCCGGGAAATTCAGCGCTTTGTATGCTGATATCCAGCCTGAAAAGGACAGTGATGGCCGTAATGAAAGTTTTTCCATGTGGTGTGTTCCATTCCGTCAGTTCGCGCATGACACCTCTGATCCGGAACTGAAGAAACTCGCGAAAACGAGTTTGGAATGGTCCATGTTGCCTCTATCTGGCGAATATGGTCTGTTTCTCGGAGCCATTCAGTGTACCCTCACCAAAATTTGTGTCCAGCCCCAGGGATAACCCCCTCGACTTTTCCTGGCCCATTTCCAATAATTTATACTTTCCCTTTGCTTAAGCGGCAGCCTAATATGTACTCATGGTTAAACAACACATCTTCATTGTCGAGGATGAGCCGGATATTGCCGACCTGCTGTCGTATAATCTGACCCGCGAAGGGTTCAAAGTCAGTCTGGCTGCCCGGGGCGATCGGGCTGTGAGCGAGATCCCCCTTCGCAAACCCAACCTGATCCTTCTGGACCTGATGTTACCCGGAATGGGAGGAATCGAGATTTGCCGTTTGCTGAAGGCCAAACCCGAGACGGCAGGAATTCCCATTATTATGGTAACCGCCCGGGGCGAAGAAACGGACATCATCGTAGGGTTGTCGATGGGCGCCGAGGATTACATCGTCAAGCCCTTCAACATCAAGATCGTTCTGGCACGGATAAAAGCCGTGCTGCGCCGCCGGGATACGGTTCCCACCGGAATGGACCAAACCCTCCATGTCCATGACATCACTATCAATCCTGGCCGTCATGAAGTGTTATGCGGAAAGAGGGCGCTGGAGTTAACGGCCTCCGAGTTCCGGCTGATTCATTTTCTTGCCCGGCGGCCCGGCTGGGTTTTCACGCGCGAGCAGATCGTGGACGGCGTAAAAGGAGTTGATTACATCGTCACGGATCGCGCCGTGGACGTCCAGATGGTCTCCCTGCGGAGAAAACTCGGAAAGCATGGGGATTGCATCGAGACGGTACGGGGAGTTGGCTACCGCTTAAAAGAGTAAAGGGTCAACCTCCCCTCTCACAAACTCCTAACGGGCGCCCAACACCTCGCTAATGTCTGAATGATAGCATTTCATTCATGACAAATACTCATACCCCTCACACACACACACTGGACCGCCATGATCTCAAGCGGATTCGCGGCGGCCTGGGGATGAGCGAAACAGGCGATTCTATCGAGTCGCTGCCCTTTGGAGTGGGTGATGTCACCGCGGGTGCCGAAAATGAACTCCTGACAATCACCCACGGCCCCCGGGATCAGGTTGACCTGGCGCGCAGCGTGGAGGAATCCAACTATTTCAAGAATCTCACACGCCGCGCCGCCACAGGAGACGCCCCAAAACGGCTGGTGCGGGGAATTGAAGACTACCTCTCCGATAATCCGGATAACGCCTGGGAAAACAGTTGGGTATATTTTCCCGCCGATCTTATAACCCCTTATGCTCGTGAGGTGTTCGACGGGGATCTTTTTGCCGACAAAAGGGAACGATGCGCCCGCCGATCGGATGCCAGCCGTTTTGAAGTTGTACGCAACGGTCTTCGTTGCATCCGCATACCGGTGAGTTATCTGCTCAAGCTAGCCCTGGCCGATGCCATCAGTGTCGGGCAGGGTCGGCATCCCTCAATCCGTTGCACGGGCGAGAAACTCATGAAGTGTTTCCTCAGCGATAACACCTCGCCTGAAACGCTCTCGTTCCACACCGTCGGCCCGGACTCCGGGACCGGTCTGGGCCGCGCGCTGGCATCGGAGACCCAGCGGCGGTTGTTACTTGTGCAGTTATTGACGATGTACGCCAATGAAAAGTTCGAACTGCGTTCACGGGGCCAGGAAACACAGGTATGTCTGGCGCCGCAAACCCCGTTGCGACAGAAGCGCCTGAACGAGCTTGTCGCGGATTCATTTTACCGCGACCTCTTCATGAGCCCGTGTCTGTCGGGCTGGGACAAAGGCGAATCCAAGCATCAGTACATGATCCTGTGTCATGAGGTATTATCGCGGAGCCGCCTGAACACCATGGAAAAACTGCGCGAGTGCGGCATTCTCGCGCGTGACTTGATTATCCTGCCAACTGTCTCCAACACCAGCCTCGCCAACAATGGCACGCATATCAGCCTGGGTAGTCGCCACCTGACCGCCTTGATGAATTCAGGTACTCCCGATTTCACGGCTGAGGACGAAAAGCGTGTCGGGGATCTCGTGGTGAAGATCGTCGAGCACTTTCTACCACTCTTCGTAGGAACCTACACCGCCGCTCCCCATCGTCTGGACTTCCGGGATTTTCATCCGGAGACGGTGTTGGGATTTCTGCCGCACGAGCTGGATTTCACCCACCTTCGCATGCTGTGGCGGCGCTGGAAAGGCAAGGCCGACCTTAAATGCTTCGGCTTCCCGCTTACGCCCTTCGGTCCACGCGGGCTGGACCGGGTCCTCGGCACGGTTCTGGGGCTGCGCGGCGACTGGATTCCCGACCAGCGTCTGATCGATTATCTTGTGTCCCCGCTCAGCACGGATAATAGTCCCGCCCTGGACGGAACCCTCGGTAACGATCAGCGGCTCAAACGGGATCTTTCCGAAATGGGCGTGTTCGATCAGCGCATGTCATCCTACTCACTCTACCGCCAGCGCCACTTTGCCAGCATGGGGTTCTGTGGGTTTGAAGGACGCCACTACAGCCAGTTTGCCAGCCTTGATCGAGATATGGCCGCCGCCACAGATATGCAGCGGCTCATCACGGCGCTGGCCTACAAGTATGTCCTCAGCGGTCAAGTGACACATGCGGACATACCCGACACACCCGAGGTCGAGAGCGAACGGCGGCAGACCTTTTTCGGGAGCGCCATCGGCATTCCCACTTTTTTTGTCGGAACCCGGACCCCGAACCAGTTCCTTAAGAGGATTCTGAGCCGGACAGCCAGCACGCGAGACAGTCAACGTTACCCAGGTCGGACACGTGTCCAGCATATCGAGTACCGTCGCGCGCTGGTGACCCTGCTGGAGCAGGATGGCGCCGACCTGATCGAAGCCTTTAGGCTGACGGACACGATTCGCGATTTGAAACAGCGACTGAAACCCGCGAACAATGGCTCCGCCCTGGAGTCACTTCTCAACGGCATCCTGAATGAGACGGGCGCGTCCACTCCGCTACGATCTTCTGCCGAGACATTTAACACGGCCACCGAGCGTTACTACCGCGGTCCACTGCTTAAAAACTTTGTCGGTGAAGCCCTGGATCTGTTCGCCCGCGATCTTAAGGATCTCATTGATCGCTCGGCAACGGGTAACAACCAGGACCTTGCGGCACTGCAAACGGTGCTGAACGGGGAAGAACCGGTCTCGTTCTTAAAGGCCGTGAGGGAGAACGTGCTGGCAGGCAAGGCCTCACAGTCGGTTGTGATCAAACTAATCGGCCTCCTGCTGCTGGTGATCCGCCACCATTGTGAATGCAACGGAGGTCAGCCATGACCGTCCATCATTACGTGGATCATCGCGACTCCCGCGGGATTCCCGAAAAATTTTTCGGCGACCCGATTGTCTCATTTCTCTACTCACATGTCCGTGAAGATGCCGGCTGGCTGTTCAAGGCCCTGACCTCATCCCGACTGACAGAACTGCTGGGAGCGTTACATTTCGATATCCGCCCCGGGTGTCCTTATCGAATGCGCCGTGATCTGAAGAAAACCCTTGGTATCGACTTTAATGAGTGCGTTGATCCTCCAGAATCTCTTGATACTCCCCGCAAAGTGTTTGAACGCAGGATTCGCTACTGGGATTGTCGCCCCATGGACCCCAGACCCTCCGCAATCAGCTCTCCGGCTGATGCACGTCTTCTGGTAGGCTCGTTTCAACGAACGTCAGACCTTTATTTGAAGGACAAGTTTTTCTGTTATGAAGAAATGTTCGGGAAGGGAAAATTGGTCTGGTATGATGCGTTTCATGGAGGTGATTTTGCCGTGTTGCGCTTGACGCCCGACAAGTACCACTATAACCATGTTCCCGTAAGCGGCGTGGTGCGAGACATTTACGAAATTGACGGCGTGTTTCAATCATGTCACCCCGCCGTTGTCATCGCCCAGGCCACTCCCCACTCCAAGAACCGGAGAATGGTGACTATTATCGACACAGACGTCGAACACGGAACACAGGTGGGATTGGTGGCCATGATCGAGGTGGTCGCGCTCATGATAGGTGACATTGTCCAATGCTATAGTTCCAAATGCTATCAGAAGCCAACCCCCCTCCATATCGGTATGCCAGTCGAGCGAGGCTGCCCGAAAAGCCTGTTCCGCCCCGGCAGTTCCACGGTCGTGCTTATTTTCCAGAAGGAGCGTGTTCGATTCTGTGACGATATTCTCACGAACCTCCGGCGTACCAACCTGAGCAGCCTCTACAGCGCGGCATGGGGTGAATCGTGGGTAGAAACGGACGTGCCCGTTCGAGCCACGATCGCATGGGCTATTCAAGGAGGGAACCTATGATTGTGACCTTGATTGTGATGTTGATGGCACTCTGCCTGTTTGCGCTTTTCGTCTGGTCATTTCACCATCTGCCGGGAGAGAAATGGCAAATACTGGCTACTTTCCCGACACATAGGGATGAAACAGGCATCTGGCACGGCGTCAACCTGACCTATTATGGTTTTTTCAACGCATTGGGCGTTGCGGTCGCGGTGGCCGTAACCCTTTTTCTGGCAGGCGCTGCGGGACTGCCCCTGACACAATTGATGTGGATCATCGCGGCGCTCCTGACGGTCTGCATTCCCGCTTCAAAAATCATCAACCGCATTGTGGAAGGCCATTGGCATGGATTCACTATTGGCGGAGCGGCGTTTACCGGGATGGTGCTTGGCCCCTGGCTGGCTGGGGGTATCTTGCAACTGGGGCAAAAAACGGGAGGTGGCTCACAGGCGACCCTGTTCGTGCTGGCGGCCATAGCCACGGCCTATGCCCTGGGCGAAGGGATTGGCCGACTCGCCTGCATCAGTTTCGGCTGTTGCTATGGCCGCCCCCTGGCGAATTGTCCCTCCTGGCTTCAGACTCTCTTTAGTCACTGGTTTGTCATATTCGAAGGGCATTTGAAAAAATCATCTTATGCACACGGATTCGAAGGACAACGGCTTATTCCCGTGCAGGCCATAACGGCAATCATCTCAAGCACAGCGGGGTTGACCGGAGTGGTGCTGTTTCTGATTGGCCGACCCATGCTTGCCTACGTTCTGACGATCATCATCACACAACTCTGGCGGTTCGCATCGGAGTTTCTGAGGGCCGACTACCGGGGAACAGGTCGAATTTCAACCTATCAGTGGATGGCCCTTGCGGGAACAGTGTATACGATGGCCTTCAGCCTGCTATGGCATCACGCCCCACAACCAATTCTGGATGTGACTCGCGGGCTGGCCATGGTGTGGTCACCCGGCGCAATTCTTCTGATCGAGGCTCTTGCCGCCATCGTTTTCGCACGAATGGGGATTAGCACGGTGACGAGCGCCCGGATCAGTTTCGATCTCAAGCGGCAGAAACCCTAACCAATTTCTAACTTGCCGCTCATTTTCTTCTTACAAGGTTTCTTTCTAATGGCCCCCATGAACCGACAACTAACAACAAGGAGAAACAAAGATATGAAGAAAGTAGTAGCAGGATTAGTTTTGATGGCGGGTGTGAGTGGGACGTGCCTGGCGGCTGAAAGCAATGCGCCGGCGGCAACTCCGGCTCCAGCCCCGAAGACCTGGGCGGACTCGATCACACTCAAAGGCGACTTGCGGTATCGTTATGAGACTATCAATGACGACTCCAAGAAAAACGCAAGCAAGGAAACCTATACGCGTCAACGTGACCGGGTTCGCGCCAGGCTCGCCGCTGAAGCCAAGGTGAATGACCAAACGAAGGCGGTGGTTGGTTTTTCAACCGGCGGCAATGACCCTATCTCTGGCAACCAGACCCTCGGTGACGGTGGGCAAAAGAAGGACATGAAACTTGACCTGGCTTATATTGATTACAGCTTTCTGGGCGATGCAACGGAAACAGAAGCGCACGCCTATGCCGGCAAGATTAAAAATCCCTTCATCACCATGAACGACGACCTGGTATGGGATAGTGACTTGTCTCCTGAAGGAATCGCCTTCAAAGGCCAGACGGGCAACGACAAGGTGACGGCTTACGGAAATGCAGGCTATATCTGGATCCAGGAGCGCGATAGCAAGGATGCGGCTCAGTTGTTAGCCGGTCAGGGTGCAGTGAAATTCCAGTTCATTCCCGAGGTGGCTTTGACCGTTGGCGCCAGTTACTACGGTTTCCAGAACCTCAAAAGTTATGACGTGATTGACTGGGAAGGCAAAAACAACGGCTACGGCAATACCACCAAAAAAGGCACAGTCAGTGGTGGCACCACCAACAAGGCCTGGGCCACGGAATACACTCCCGTGGTGTACTTTGCCTCGCTCGACATGTGGGTCGCCGGGTTGCCGGTTTCCATCTTCGGCCAGGAACTCTCCAATTCCGACGCCTCAAAACTTGACAAGGGACACATGTATGGCGTCTCGCTGGGTAAAGCCAAAAATCCTGGCACGTTTGAAGTCGGTTACAGTTATACCGAACTCCAGAAGGATGCCACTTTGGGTATGTGGACGGATTCCGATCGTTGGGGCGGCGGCACTGATGGCAAAGGCCAGAAAGTCTATGCCAAGTATCAAATCAAGAAGAACCTCCAGCTTGGTGCCACTTACTTTACGGACGACAAGGGCATCGCTTCCGGCAAGCCGACAAATTATGACCGGATGCAACTGGATCTGGTTGCGGCGTTTTGAGGATGTGAGACGTGAAGCGTAAGACGTGAGATGTTAAACGTGAAAAAGGATAAAATGAAAAAGATAAATAAACTGATGACGATGATGGCGGTGGCGGGAATGGGTGTCGGAGCGGCGGTGGCCGGTGATGCCAATTCTATTGTGGTGGATGGGTCAACGACGGTGGGCCCTGTGGCAAAGGCATTTGCCGAGTATTACATGGGTAAACACCAGGGGGTGAACATTACAGTGAGCGAATCCGGCAGCGGGAATGGGGCCAAGAGTCTCATCAACGCAGCTTGTGATGTCGCCACGATGTCGCGTCCGATGAAGAACTCGGAAAAGAAAGCCGCCCAGGAAGCCGGCGTGCTCGCGATTGAGAATGTCGTGGCCCTCGATGGCCTGGCAGTCATTGTGCACCCCTCAAATTCCCGCGGTAATCTGACCATTGAGCAGATCCGGGATATCTACACGGGCAAGATCACCAACTGGAAAGAACTGGGCGGGGCTGACCAGAAGATTGTGGTGATCAGTCGAGATACCAACAGCGGCACCTATGAGAGTTTCAATACCCTGGTGCTGAAGGATGCCAAACTGACAGGCGGAGCAGAGTATGTCGGCAGTGGTGGTGCCATCCGCCAGCGCGTGCTGAGCACCGAAGCAGCCATTGGCTATGTCGGACTCGCCTTCACAGAAGGGGTCAAGACGTTGCAGGTGAATGGAGTCGCTCCTACGCCCGAAACGGTCATCGCGAAAACCTATCCCATCGCCCGCCCGCTGTTCATGTATACGAATGGTCGGCCAAAAGAAGGTACGGCCCTGTATGACTTCGTGAACCTGAGCAAGACCGCGGAAGGCAAGCGCATCATCGAAGATGTCGGTTATGTCCCGGTGAAGTAATTCCCCTGAAGGGGAAGGGTTATTGGTTATCCGTTAGGAGTTATTGGGAATTTCCCCATAACAAATAACGGATAACTCTTTCGTAGGCATCATGATTAACGATCGTGTCATTGCAAATTCTGCTGCCGCCGGGCGCGATGGCTCATCGCTTCTGTTGAGCCATCGCGCCCGGCGGCAGCAGCGTTTGCTGGGGTTTCTGGGATCAGGCTTCCTGCTTGCCGTAACCTCCCTTTCGATGTTTGCGGTCTTGTTTATTTTTTATTTTATCGCACGTGATGCCCTGCCATTCTTTCAGTTGCAGGGCTTCAAGCAGTTTTTTACCAGTACGCATTGGTATCCTTCGGCGGCAACCCCTGAATTCGGATCGCTTGCCATTTTTGTGGGGAGCGGACTGGTGACCCTTGGGGCGGCGCTTGTCGCCGTCCCTCTCGGCATCACAGCGGCTGTATGCCTGAGTGATGTTCTTCCTTTTTCGGTCAGACAGGTTGTCAAGCCGGTGATTGAGATCCTGGCAGCTATTCCGTCGGTCGCTTATGGTTTTTTTGCATTGGTCGTGTTTGCCCCTCTCCTACAGGAGCGTGGGGGCCATATTCTTCAGGTGGCCGGCTGGATCATCGGCGCGCCAGTGGCCGTGCTCGTCATCGTAGTGGTCAGTGACCTGTTGACCGACCGGATGTCCACGGCCCACCGGCCCTGGGCGCGGTGGGCGTTGATGGCTGTCTTGTCCGCGGCCGCTTTCTGGGGGCTATGGAAACTCGGCTTGTCATTGGGCGGAATATCAGTCACCAGCGGCACCAACGCACTGAACGTTTCGATCATCCTGGGTATCATGGCCTTGCCAACCGTCGTGAGTGTAGCCGAAGATGCGATTCAGGCCACAGGCCGAGAATTGCGGGAAGGTAGTTACGCGCTGGGCGCCACCCGGTCTGAAACCATTCTGAGAACAATCCTTCCAGCGGCCAGCAGCGGCATTATGGCCGCCGTCATTTTGGGTGTGATGCGCGCCGTAGGCGAAACCATGGTGGTGTGGATGGCCTCGGGTAACGCCGCCCAGATCCCCCAGCCCTGGTACAATATGCTCCAACCGGTCCGCACCCTCACGGCCACCATCGCAGGGGATATGGGCGAGGCCGACCAAGCCACCGGATCCTCACGTTTCCACGTCCTTTTCGCAATGGCTCTCTGTCTTCTAGTGTTTTCTTTTGTCTGCAATCTGGTCAGTGAATGGGGCGTGAGACGCACCCGCCGGAAAGTGGGTAAATAACCCATGCGCCTGGATACCCGTAAAATGCTGGATCGCTCGTTCACCGCTTCAGGAGTGCTGGCGATTATATTGATGACCTCCGCTCTGATCATTCTGCTGGCCCCGATGTTTGTCCGGGGCATAGGGGCTATTTTCTTTATAGGAACGGTGGAGCATCGGCGACTGATGCTGGAAAAGTTTGAGCGGGGGAACCGTCCGGCGATCGAGACCGAGGTGGCTTCCGCACGTACGGCACGCGAACCGGTCTTCCAGATGGTCGCGGAGTTTGAAAAGCAGCTGGAGACAATGCCTTCCGCCGAACGTCGGAAGGTTATGCCATCCTTCAAGGAACTGAAAAAGGCCCTTAATGCCCTGTTGGGCCCGGCACCCGGCGCACAACGGCCCATGCTGATGCGGGACCAGTTCGGCCAAACCCGATGGGACCGGGCCCAGGTGAAACTTGAGCGCGTTCTTTTCCGGGAGGAGTGGGACTACAGCCATACCGAACGTGGGGGCGTGAAAATACTCAAACCCAGGGTCAATGATTTTGCCGGCACCGCGTTGGAGCCGCTGTTCCCCTATCTTGCCGCCAACCTGGACAAGATGTTATTGCCCCATAGAACGGTTTATTGGCAGTTTTTAACGGATGAATCTTATGACTCGCATTTTTTCGGGGGGATATGGCCGGAATTATTAGGGACATTGTACCTGACGGTCGGGGCCATGCTCTTCGCAATCCCGATGGGGTTGATTGCGGCAATCTACCTGACCGAATATGCGCCGGAAAATTCTTTTGTAAGTTTTCTGCGGACCTGCATCAGCACACTGGCCGGAGTACCCAGCATCGTCTTTGGACTGTTCGGCCTCGCCTTTTTCATCAATACCCTTGGTGTGTCGCATTCTAAAAGCGTGCTGGTCGGCTCCATGACCCTGGCCCTGATGATCCTTCCCACCGTCATTCGGGCATCAGAAGAGGCCATTCTCGCTGTGCCCCGAACCTATAAGGAGGCAGCTCTGAGTCTGGGCGCCGGGCGCTGGCACACCGTTATGACCATTATTCTCCCAGCCGCATTGCCGGGAATTCTCACCGGTATCGTGATCAGCATGGGCCGGGCGGCCGGAGAGACGGCGCCCATCATTTTCACCGCGGCCGTCAGCATCGGCAAACCCCTAGCCCTGTGGCAGGTGTTCAGCCACCCGACACCGGCACTTTCGTGGAACATTTACAATCTGGCTACCGAGCATGAGGCGATGGATGAAATCCGTCATGTTCAGTACGGCCTTGTGCTGGTGCTGGTCACGCTGGTACTTTTGTTAAATTTGGCAGCCATTCTAATGAGGGCCCGGGTCGCCAAGCGATTGAGAGGTTGAGAGGAGTTTTACTATGAATCAATTTGAGCGCGCGATGGATAAGGACCGGACAGACAAAACCCCCGACGGGGCAGCCCATGTTCAGACCTCTGATTTTTCGGTTTATTACCGTGCCAATCATGCTGTCAAAAATGTTCACCTGTCTTTTGGCAGCGGCTTGGTTACGGCCATTATCGGCCCCAGCGGCTGCGGCAAAAGCACATTACTGAGGGCAGTGAACCGGATGAATGATCTGGTGCCGGGTTGCCGGACGGATGGCGAGTTACTGTTCGATGGGCAAGACATCTATTCGCCCAGTATTGACGTCGTCACCCTGCGGCGTCGGATCGGGATGGTGTTCCAGAAGCCAAACCCGTTCCCGAAAACGATTTTTGACAATGTGGCCTATGGACCGCGCCTGCACCGGCAGGTCACCCAGAATGAATTGGCGGAGATTGTTGAGCGCAGTCTGACCGGAGCGGCCTTATGGGACGAGGTCAAAGATCGCCTGCAGCAGAATGCTCTGGGGTTGTCCGGGGGGCAGCAACAGCGGCTATGCATCGCCCGGGCGCTCGCCGTGGATCCTGAAGTCCTGTTAATGGACGAACCTACCTCGGCGCTGGATCCACGGGCGACGCTGAAGATCGAGGACCTGATTGATGATCTACGAGGAAAGTACACCATCATCATTGTGACACACAATATGCAGCAGGCTGCCCGGGTTTCGGACTTTACGGCATTTATGTATGAGGGTTCAATGATTGAGTATGGGCAAACGACGGCTATGTTTACCAAGCCGAAAGAAAAACAGACGGAAGATTATATTACCGGCCGGTTCGGGTGAGAAGATACCCCTCACCTTAATCCTCTCCCCCAAAGGGAGAGGAAACAGACAAATGACCCCCTCTCCCTTCAGGGGAGAGGAAACAGACA
>JBAXDB010000003.1:0-56753 GCA_037141135.1 bacterium
CTAGGAGCACCAGCACGCCGCAGACCTTCTTCAAGCTCACCGGGCATTCAGTTATTCTGGATTACTTCCGCCCACATGACTAACCATGCCAAAACCGTATTCCTCGGATTGACCGCACCGCATTTTTCTTTTACTATGAGGCTCCAACAACTTGTTAAGGGGAATCATGCGTTGTCCTCGATGCGGTCATAGTGAAGATAAGGTAATTGATAGCCGGGCCTCCCGCAGTGGCGATGTCATTCGCCGCCGCCGGGTATGTGTCAGCTGCGAGCATCGCTTTACCACCCGTGAGGAAGTCGTCAAGGTGGCGCTGCACATCATCAAGCGCGATGGACGCCACGAGGAGTTGTCCCGCGAAAAACTGATCAATGGCATCGCCCGGGCCTGCGAAAAACGTCCCGTCAACATGGAGGAAATCGAGACCATCGTTGACAGCATCATCACCGAATTAGGAAATGATTTTGAGCGGGAGGTCACGAGCGACATCATCGGCGAAAAGGTGATGGAGCGGCTTGAAAAGATTGACGAAGTCGCTTATGTGCGATTCGCTTCCGTTTATCGCCGCTTCAAGGATGTGAACCAGTTCATTAATGCCATTCAGGGGATGGTAACCCGCTGATGATCTGGCAGGATTCAAACCTCGCAGGAACCACGCGGGGGGAAATTGCCGACCGCCTGCTCACCGATGTTCCCACACTTTGCGGCAACCCTGCTCTGGCAACCCATCCCCCGCTGGCGGAAGCTGCGCACGGCGTCGCCCTTTACCTGGATCAGATTGAAGTCATCCCGGAGGAGCTGGATCCCAGTCAGTCGCGCGAATTGCTCGCACACGCGTTGGACGCCGCCGGGGAAGGGGCTCTCGCCAGACGGATCCGGCTGTTTGGCAACCGTGTCATCTATCCCGCCACCTGGATCGCCTGCGGCCGGGAAACCGTATGGGTGCTTGATACCCGCCAGCTCATCACATCGCGTGATGCCGGCATGGAAATGATTTTCTTTGAGCGCATTCGCATCGTCCTCGCGACCTTCGCCGACGTCTGGGATACCACGTCAGGCCGTGGTTTTTTGGGGCTCAAGGGCACGGAAATCACTGCCGCCATCATTTTGGGCCCCGCCCCATCCGGGCGTTCGCTGAAGGCGCTCACAACGGAACTGCGCGCCCTTGCCGCGCGACATCTCGAACATTTTTGCACCCAGCGCGGCTGGGATGCTTACCCCGCAATTCTCACGCTGCTTCCATGATTTTTGCCCAGAGAAACACCAAATAAAGGAGACATAAACATGATTGCTGAAGATCGTATCCGAGCTGAACTGACCAACACGCTGAATGAAACCAACTTTCCCGGCCTCGGCGAACGGCTCCAGGGCAAGGTACGGGAAAGTTATCTCCAAAAATCCCAGCGGATCATCGTCACCACTGACAGGGTATCAGCCTTTGACTGCATCATCGGCACGATCCCGTTCAAAGGGCAGGTTTTGAATCAATTGGCGGCATTCTGGTTTGAGAAAACCAAATCCATCATCCCAAACCATCTCATCTCGATCCCGGATCCCAACGTCATGATCGTCCATGAATGCGAACAACTCCCGCTCGAATTCATTGTCCGCGGCCACATCACCGGGGTCACCAAAACTTCCGCCTGGTACAACTATGAACGCGGCGTGCGCTATTTCTGCGGGAACACGCTTCGCGAAGGTCTGAAAAAAGATCAAAAGCTGGAATATCCGATTCTCACCCCGACCACGAAACACGAGAAGCATGACCGCCCGATTTCCCGGGAGGAAGCCATCCAGGAAGGCTTGATTGACGCCGAAACCTATGACGCCGCCGCCGACCTGTGCTTCAAACTCTTTGATGCAGGTGTTAAACATGCCGCGGCACAGGGGCTCATCCTAGTCGACACGAAATACGAAATCGGCAAGCTGAACGGGAAACTGGTGGTCTCGGACGAAATCCATACCCCCGACTCATCACGTTACTGGTTTGCCGACACCTACGACGCCCTTTTCGCCGCAGGAAAAGAGCAACGGAAAATCGACAAGGAATATATCCGTGAATGGCTGGTAGCGCAGGGGTTCCGCGGGGAAGGCACTCCGCCGGAATTGACCGAAGAAGTCCGCGTGGAGGCAGCCAAACGTTATATTCAAGCCTATGAGCAGGTCACAGGACTGCAATTCACCGTCACGGACGAACCGGTGGCTTCCCGCATAGCGAACAATCTGAGACGGGCCGGCTGCCTGAAATAGCGTCTTTATTGCGCGAGCAAACCGTCGATCTGGTCCAGACAGATTTGGGACCAGGTTTCCATACGGTCGTACATGGCCTTGAGTTCAGGCACTGTCCGGAAACCTGATTCCGTGATTACGCCTTCACGCTTCCGCACTTCTGACGAAGGGGATCGCAAAATATGAATGACGCCCAGATGGACCCGACCGACCGGCGTCAGATCGTCATTAAGCAGGGCAACTACCTTGTGGGTGTAGCCGGTGGGCAGCACTACTTCCTCTTCCAACTCCCTGATGGCCGCCCGATTGTAGATATTATCAATCAGGTCCTCATCCAGATTGTTCATGTGGCCGCCGATCCCGATGGACGCCTTCGCGACCAGACGTTCTTCGCCGGATTTTTTCCCCCGGACATAACACCAGATGCGATCCCCATGGCAGATAATGAAGTACGGGATCAACTGCTTCAGGGAGTCGTCCTTCTCGGCTTTATGGCGCGGGACAAAGTGATAATTCCGCGGGTTCAATAATTCCGGCAGATACCGGTCGGTATCCAAAGTCAGCCCCTGAAACATACCGAGCTTCTCGACCAGAGCCCGATCCACCACCAACACTTCCTCAAGATCCTTATTCATAGGGCGTGATGCTAGCACAGCCAACGGGCAGGAATAAATAGGAATCGCACCAAAAGAATTGGCAGTTCCATTATTTCTGCTAACTTACACCGCAAATGGAAGCGGATCGAGAAAGCCAAGCCACTGCGGATATCCTCATCGTCGATGACACCCCTGCCAATCTTCAATTTCTGGCAGCCCTCCTCAAAACGCGGGGATATAAAACACGGGCGGCCCTGAACGGGGAACTTGCGCTCCAAGCCATACGAAACCATCCGCCAGACCTCATCCTGCTGGATGTTCACATGCCGGATATTGACGGGATCGAAATCTGCAAACGCATCAAAACTGACCCCGCCTATTCCGACATTCCCATCATTTTCGTAAGCGGGGAGCACGAAACCCACAACAAAATCAAGGCCTTTTCTTCTGGTGGTGTTGATTACATCACACGGCCCTTTCAGATAGACGAAGTATTTGCCCGTGTTTCGACCCATCTGGATCTGCGCAATCAGCGGGTGCAGCTGCGGAACACCATGAAGCGCATGCAGGAACTGGAGACGTTGCGTGACAACCTCGTCCACATGCTTATCCATGATCTCAGAAATCCACTGTGGGCCATCGAAAGCTCGCTCGAACTCATCAAAACATTTGAGGCCGCCTCGGTCTCGCCCAAAATCGCCACGTGCCTCGCCGAGACACAGACCTATACCGGCAATATGATCGAGATGATTAACTCCATTCTGGACGTCAACAAGATGGAGAGCGGCCACTTGAAGCTCGATCTCACAAATTGTGATCTGGTCGATTTGTGCAAGCAGGTCATCAGGAGCATGGAACCGATGCGGCATTCACGATCCCTGACCATGAACACGGCGGCTTCGCCAGTCCACGCGGTGATAGACAAGGGCCTGATCCGGCGCTTGCTCATTAACTTGATTTCCAATGCTTTCCGGGCCACCCGGGAAGCAAGCGGGAAAATCACCCTGAACTTCCATTGCGCCAATAACTTCATCAGAATTAATGTGGCAGATAACGGCAGGCCGATTCCTGTTGAAGAGCATCCCAAAATTTTTGAAAAATACGCACAGGCCAATTCCGTCCTCAGCGGAGAAGGACGCTACTTACCCGGGCTGGGACTCCCTTTCTGCAAACTTGTGGCAGAAGCTCACGGGGGGCGTGTCGGCATCCAGACCATGCCGGGATCCGTCAATATTTTCTGGGTTGAGCTGCCCGTCACCGGTCCGCTGCCCGGCCTGGCCTAAAACCCACAGCGTTGTGCAAGCACTTGGGCCACCTTGGGGCCGGCACTCCCGTACGGATACATTTCAGGCGCGATATGCTGCAACTCCAACTGGTGCAGTACTGGCGTAAAAACATCCCAGGCCGCCTCAAGTTCATCAGCCCGGATAAACAGGCTGCGATCCCCTTTTATCACATCCAACAGCAGGCATTCATAGGCTTCCGGAATCAAGGTTGAAAAGGTGGACTGATAACGGAGATTTAACTCGGTTGGAGCCAAATTAAGCCCCAACCCGGGCAATTTATTCATGATTCGCAGCACAATGGACTCATCCGGCTGGATTCGTATGATCAATTCATTCGGGTGCAACACGGCCCCAGTCTCACCAAAAAGGCTGGACGGAATTCCGCGAAAACGCACCCGCACTTCACTGATCTTTTGATCCAGGGCCTTTCCGGCTTCAACCAGGAATGGCACCCCCTCCCAGCGCGGATTATGAATCTGAAGCATCGCGGCAGCATAGGTCGGCGTCAGTGAATCCCGCGGAACGTTGGGCGCGGCTACATAAGCAGGCTGGTGTCCTGAATCCGAGGCCCCGTACTGGCCTGTCACAAGCTGATCCAGCGTCACAGGGGCAACGGCTTTGAGCAACGCCACCTTGGCGTCACGCACTGCCGTCGAACTGTAGACGACAGGCCGCTCCATCGCCAGCAAGGCAAGAATCTGCAGCAAATGATTCTGCATCACATCGCGAATGATTCCGAAGCCGTCAAAATAGCCCCCTCTTTGTCCAACGCCAATAGGTTCGGCCCATTGGATTCTCACGCTTTCAATACAGTCCTTATTCCAGAGAGGTTCGAAGATGAGATTGGCAAACCTGAGCACCATCAGATTTTGAACAATTTCCTTGCCCAGATAGTGATCGATCCGATAGGTCATTTCCTCGGTAAAGACCATCTGCATATCTCTTACCAGACGATCGGATGATTCCCGGTCGCGTCCAAATGGCTTCTCCACAACCAGTCGGGACCAACCCTGCGAATCATCACAGGCAACCAAGCCGGAATCCCCCAATGCCTGGGCCACATCTTGAAAAACAGAAGGGGGAATGGCCATGTAAAAAATCCTATTGATCGGGGACGCACCCTCGACCTCACGCATCAACTCAAACAGGTCAAGGAAAGAATCACTGGATGAGTACTGCCCCTGACAGTAATAGCACCGCTGGAGGAACTCTTCTGTGCGATCCGAACAAGACTCGCCCGGCGCATAGCGACAGGTCAGGTTCTCCGCCACTTTCCGCCTGAAGGCCGCATGGTTCATGTCCGTTCGCGCCAGACCATAAATATGGAAATCTTCAGGCAGGAAATGCTGACAATAAAGCGCAAATAATGCGGGGATAACTTTGGTCTGGGCCAGGTCGCCGGAAGCCCCCACCACTACGATTCCGAGTCTGTTGGTCACACTCATTTTTTTGTCACGGACCCCTTGGTCTTGACGAGCCAGCCCTTACACATGGCGCAACGGGAATCCGAACACCAGTTGCACATTTTACACTCAGGGCAGGGATGTTTTTTCGAGTTACAGGAGGACTTCCTTCGTCCCGCTCCTTTTTTGCAGGTCACGGCAAGGCGCTCCCGGCCTTCAGTACCACATAGGTCGGTAGCCCCTTCACCCCGAAGAAATCGGTGGCCGCACGCGTTCCTTTGTCGGACAGGTTTTCAGCCTGGAATTTCACCACGACATAAGCAGACAACCGTTGTTTCACTTCCTTCGCCCGAAAGGTAGTCAACTCCATCGCTTCGCAGTTCTTGCACCAGGTTGCCCAAAAATCAATGAAAACCGGTTTCCCTGTTTTGACTGATTCAGCCACAACCGCTTTCCATGCGGTCGTATCCGCCCCCGTAATCTGATGCACGCCAGCGTCAACCTGCGCCACAACCTTCTTACCCCACCAGCCTTGATACGCGAGCGAGAAGTAATATACGGCAAACATAAGAATGAATACGCCAAACCCTGTTTTCACCCACGTCATCCAGGCGCCGGGTTTCGGCAGAAACGAGAGTCCTGAGCCCGCAAAAGGCCAGGGTAACGCCATGCCCGCCCCGAGAATAAACGGCAGCATCAGACCGATGCCGGCCCCCTGCGCATAAAGATTGTTGGATAAAAGTAACACGGCAATCACAACGGGGGCCACGCAGGCACCCGCCAGCAACGCAGAAATCCCTCCCATAAACATGGCCGTCGCGACCTTCCCCTGATTTCCGCCGGTTTCACCCCCCGCACGCTGGAATCGGGCCATATCAATGGCAAACACATCGAACATGGCGAGAGCAAGAACCACAAACACCACCCCTATGACCGCATTGAACCAGGGCAAGGAATTCAATACCCCGAATTGAGAGCCGGTCAATACCACCGCGATCCCCAAAAACCCGTATACCAAGGCAATGCCCAATCCATACGCGCCCCCCAGAAAGAAGCCCTTTGTCCGTGTCCCATTTTGCGCCCCCACCCCGATGATCGCCAGATTGATGGGGATCATGGGGAGCACACAAGGCGTCAAGTTCAGCAGCAGACCGCCGGTAAGGATGATCAGAACCGTCCACCACACCCCGTGCAGCTTGAAAAACTCCAAGGGGTTGGCACTGAAAAGCAGTGAGGCAGCCTTCACGCGCGACGCCAGACTTCCGGGATTTACGACGGCGTCATCATGCCCTTCAGCCTTATTGAGAAACGAAAGAAATTCCCTGGTGTTTAAATACCCGGAAGCGGCAGCTACGGACTTCATCCCTGCCAGATCTTCAAAGCCGCCAGCCGCACCAGACGGCACATTCCCGGGCTTTTCCGCCACAGGTTCTGTTAAACGCGGAGTTGGAACAGCGGCTGTAAAAACGCGGTTTTTGGGAAAGAAACATTGTTCCTCGCTGCAGCCCTGATAGGACACCTTTAAGGATTCCGTTGATGTCACTGGTGCGCCGGGCTCAAACCGGAGCGTAACATCATTGGTATAGGACGGGCGAACTCCCTCCGCAAAAGTATCGTGAAGCGGCACGGGCTGATCGCCTCCTGCAAGCCTGAACACAATGCCAGACTCGGATTCAACCCGTAACTGATCGGCATAAATGTGGTGATGCGCAGGAATGGTCAACCGGACCGTGACGATCAGATTAGTGCCACTCCCATCCCTTGACAGGTCTACTCCAAACGGATCTGCCGCAAGCCCCCATTGAGTTAGCGTGAAGGCTAAAATGAACAGGTATCCGCATATTTTCAAAATTGTCTCACTTTCAGGCCCCCTGACTTTTGGACCAGCTCAGGATAATTTGCATCACTTCCCTTACGAAACCACACTCGCATTTCACAGGACAGGCTTTCAGATTACCGGAATGCTGACAATAGCCGGGACATGTCTCCGTCCCGGATAAACGTTCATGATACACTTCACCCCGGTAAAGATCACTGAACAGGCCTGTTTGCAGGGCTAAGGTCGTCAAGCATTCCGGCTTCATATGATTGAACATAAAGAATCCTGCCTTAAGTGCTTCAAAATTGATCTGGTAGCCAATCAGCTTCACCTGAGGGTCAGACAAAAACTCATCACGGGTTTTCCATTGCTGAACGCACCCCGAACATTTTTTAAAATTCATAACGACCCCGCCAAAATAAAAACCGGTCACCTGAGAAAGGTCATGACACATGAACCTTCCTCAAGGAACCAGCCCGTCACTGGTGCAGGAGTCTATTGTTCTCCAACAGAATACCAGACCCCTTGGGTCAGCCTGGCTTACCTGCACGTTTCCCGAGTTGCTTATCAACCATGTACAATGTCCCCGTGGAAGTGCCGGCCATCTTGATCATGGCAATAATATCCGTATCATTGGCCTCTTCCTCAATCTGCTCGGTAATGAACCATTGCAGCATGGCCTGGGTCGCATAATCCTTTTCCGAGACCGCAAGATCCATCAGGTTATTGAGCGACAGAGTCACCTTCTTTTCATGTTTAAGGGTATCTACAAAAAAGTCCAGGAGCGCCTTATACCCAACGCCGGGCTTTTCAATCGCGCCCAGTTCAATAACCTCGCCCTGGCTCAGGAGATAGTTATAGAACTTCATGGCATGTTCCAATTCTTCCTGGAACTGCACCCGGAACCACGCTCCGGCGCCCTTATAGCCAAGTGAGATAGCATTCGCCGACATGGCAAGATACAAATATGAGGAGAAGATCTCCTTGTTAATCTGCGCATTCAGAGCTTTGGTCATTTTTTTTGAGATCATAGTCAGACCCTCCACAAGCCATGCAGGTTACAGAACTCACGGGCTACGACATTGGTTGCCGTTACCCCCTCAAACACGGCCACAGGCTGGGCTCCGGGCTTGAGATACTGCCGCAAGACGGTCTCGCCCACGAGCAGTTCGATCCACTCAATGTAATGCTTTTCATCCATGGGATGGGGCACCGCGCCAACGGTTACCTTGACCCCATTGGCCACACGCTCAATCAGAGGGATATGCTTCTCTTTGGAAGCATCAACCGTATTTTCGGACAGCAATTTCATCGACTGCCCGCAGCAAACCAGCTGTCCGGCAGAGGCGTGAACCAACTCCACCATATTCCCGCACAACTCACATTTATATACTTCAGAACGCTTTGTCATTGATGTCTCCTTTGAATGCAATAACGCTCACCCCTGGGGTGAAAACTCATCCTTACCCACACCACAATCCGGACAAACCCAGTCTGCCGGAATATCCGCGAAACTTGTTCCCGGCGCGATTCCATGATCCGGATCTCCCAGCACAGGATCATAAACATAGCCGCAAACATTACATATATAAGTCATTCCGCCTCCCTCTAGTCCTATTGTTTGTTATTCAATAATTTCCTCAAATGCGTGACATAATTATCTCCCCCGCCCGGCAGGTAACTGGTACGCCCCAGCAACTTGCCCCCTGCATCCAGCAACAGGATCGTGGGAAAACCTTCAATGCCAAATTTTTCAACCAAATCGTTATTCTGTTTCTTGATTTCTTCCGTTTGCGCCTTCGTCCTGGGGAAGTCCACCAGCAACAATACCAAATTGTCGGCAGCATATTTCTTGAAGGTCTCTGTGGAAAACACCTCTTGATCAAGCTTGATGCACCAGCTACACCAATCAGAACCCGAAAAATCAGCCAGAATCGGAACCTTACGCTTGGCGGCCTCTGCTTTCGCCTCTGATAAAGACGTCAACCATACCACCTTTGTATCAGCAGCATTTTTCACCGCAGCCGATCCAGAACTCTTTTCATCCGCCCCGGAACATCCTGTTACTCCTGCAAAAACAGTTAACGCCACTAACCCTGCTAATATTTTCATTATTATTCCTTTCTAACCTTGAACCGCGCTTCATGCATTAACAGCATGTTTTGCATCATGTGCTGCAAATTCACGCTCGGCTGCCGCCCGGATCCTATATCCGGAATCCTTCGCAAGCCCGTACAAAGACATGCAATTTTCATCCTTACACTCACCCTGTCCTTTGTCTGCAATTTCAATCAAATCGCTGGTAACTTGAATCAGCAACCTTATATTCGCATTATAGTCATCCATGCATGCTTCTCCAGTTAATTGGTTGCAACGCTGTAATGCAAGTTACGTGCCTAAGCTGGCGTGTATTCCGATATTAATCGCAAAGCATTTATCGTCAAAGTCTTACAAAACATCAGTAGAAACGCTGTATTCCCGGAAATTGTCTCAATAAAAGCAAAAGAATGTCTCACGACTCATGCGGGGTGGATTCTTCCATGAATCGATACAGGGTTGCACGAGACACTCCCAATGCCTTGGCCGCCTCAACTTTGTTCCCGCCTGCCTTTTCGATTGAGTCATGCACCATCTGCTGAGTCAGGCGTTGTTTTCCCTTGGGAGGGATGACTGCTGAGGAAGTGACCGCAGTTAACGGCATGGTTTTAAGCGCAATCGGGGGTAAATGCTCCAGCAAAATAACGCCGGCCTTACACTTGATCAGTGCAAACTGAATCCAATTCTGAAGTTCCCGCACATTTCCGGGCCAGTTGTAACTCAACATGAAATCCATAGCATCTGGAGAAAAAGTCAGGGGTTTGCCACCGGACAATAGCTTGAGGAAGTGGTTTGCAAGCAAGGGAATATCAGTACGCCGCTCACGCAATGGCGGCAATGTAAGCGGAACAACGCTGAGCCGGTAAAACAGATCTTCCCTGAATTTACCGGCAGCCATTTCTTTAATCAGGTCGCGATGGGTGGCGCTAATGACACGGACATTGACCTTGATAGTTTTCTCGCTCCCCACCTGCTCAAACCGGCCTTCTTGCAGTACCCGCAGCAATTTAACCTGCATGGCGGGTGAAATATCGCCAATTTCATCCAGAAATATCGTACCCCCGTCCGCTAGTTCAAAACGCCCCTTCTTATCACGTATGGCCCCCGTGAATGCCCCTTTTACATGGCCAAAGAGTTCGCTTTCAAGCAACCCTTCCGGCAAAGCGCCACAATTCACCGGCACAAACATCTTATTCGCACGGGGTCCTTCATTATGGAGCGCAACGGCGACCAATTCCTTGCCTGTCCCGCTCTCACCCTGCACAAGGACTGGCGCAGAGGATTCTGCCAGCTCAGGAATAATATCATAAAGGGCCAGCATCTTGGGATCGCGCCCCACAATTCCGCTGAACTGTTCAATCTCACCCAGGCGGCGGGCCAACTGAATCTCCACGGTCAGATCCCGGAAACAGGCCAGGACCCCGACCGGTGCTCCCTTTGCATTATGCATTACATCGAGATTCATGTGAATCCGGCGGAGCTCGCCACTGCGGGTGACAATCTGGAGCTCCTTGCTGATCGCACTTTCAGGCAGAACGCCTCCCTCGCAAAATGAACATTTCGCTCCGCACAAGCCATTCGGCAACACCTCATGGCAGTCACGATTTAACAGCTCTTCCCGCTTATATCCGGTGATCCGCTCCGCGGCCGCGTTGAAGTAAAAGACCCGGCGCTTTAAATCATGGGCGATCACTCCCTCGGAGAGATGATCCAGGACAAGATCAGACTCATGTTTCGAGGCAAGAAATGCCGCTAAATACCCATGCGAATAAAAATCATCAACCAGGCGCTTCAGCACATCACGTGCTTCACGGAATGCCTGCAGGCGCCATTCCGTATCCCCCTTCAGGGTGGAGGGTTCAGGGATGTTCCACTGCAGTTTCTGGGGGTTTCCAGGCAACATCCGACTCGCTTCAGCGGCCTCCCCGGTCAAGGCCACCATCACATCCAACTCGCAATTCCCAAGATTGGCTATGCACTTTCCCTCGCGGGGCTGCGCGGAAACATGCACCTCTGATAAAACCCGCCAGACCAATGGGTCAACAGCGCCGGAATGCACCCCCGCATAACCTGCAACAATATTTTCCTGGCCGTTCGCATTGGCAAAGGCTGCGGCCATGGCACTGCAACTCGCATCATGCCAACCTACAAATAAAATTTGATCAACCTTCTCAGACATAACTTTGCTTTCTAGTTTTGCGACCTTACGCCTCCAGATACCCGCGTTCAACAGCATCCTGAATAAGAGCTTCTGCGAATTGCCACAAGGGCCGCGACCCATCTTGAACATGCCGGTTTCGATCCAGGACCTTGGAACGGGTCACGCCATGGTCCCGCCACACAACACCCTGGGTAAAATAATTGTGCATCAGGGGCTGAACCCGGTCCAGCGCTGCGGCAAATTGAGCCTCCGGGGTCAGTCGTTTCTCAAATTCCTCCCACAAAGCATGAAACTCAGCCTGCTGCTCAGCAGGTAATAGCCCGAAAATCCGGGTGGCCGCCAACTTTTCACGGGCCAGCTTATCAACATTCCCCTTTTCGTCGTAGCAATAAGTGTCGCCCGCATCAATTTCGACAATATCATGAATGAGCACCATTTTGATGACGCGGGCCAGATCCATGGCAGGCACATTGGCATACTCCTTGAGGAGTACCGCCATGACAGCCAGATGCCAGGAATGCTCAGCATCATTCTCAAAACGAGACCCATCCAGCAATAACGTGCGGCGGGAAACCCTTTTCAACTTGTCAATTTCACGGATGAAGGCCAATTGCTGTGCAAGCCTGGCATCGCCAGCCCCCTCCCATACGAGGCCGCAATCAATCTTGGCCGGTTGGCCGGGTTTACCGGCCCGCTCTTCCACCCATTCAACAATACGCTCCCCGACCTCCCGCTTGGACATCAGGGGCAACGGCAGCGGAACCGCCGTTTTCGTGATCAATACGACCCGATTCGTGTCCACATCAAATCCGGCGTCCGCTTGGGTCACATCATTGGCAACGATCATATCGAGGCCCTTGGCATCCAGCTTCCGGCGGGCCTCCGCTTCCACTTCAAAGGTTTCCGCGGCAAACCCGACCACCACCCGTTTACCCTTTCGCGGCTTGATGGTCATTAGGATATCCGCCGTCGGCTCCAGCCTAAGCTCCGGCCCGGTATTTAGCTTCTTCAGCTTTTGATCACAAATCACCACGGGCCGCCAATCCGAAACCGCCGCCGCCATAATGAGTGCATCACTGGCTTCCAGATGACTTTCAACGGCGACCAGCATCTCTGCAGCCGAAACGACAGAGACCAACCGGACAGCAGGCGGTGCGGGAATCGACACGGGCCCGGAAATGAGCACAACATCGTGCCCGCGGGCCCGGGCCGCCGCGGCAATCGCGTAGCCCATCTTCCCGGAGGATCGATTGCTGATAAACCGTACCGGATCCAAATACTCACGGGTCGGTCCTGCTGTGACGATCATTCTCATTGTATTGCGCAGCTTGCTCAGCGTGCGTCAAATTCCCGGATCTTCTCACGCACAGTGGCTTCGGCCTCGTTATAGATCTCCTGAATCATGGGATCATTGAAACAATAGACCCGCTCTTCAAACGCGGTGGTCCTGATGCGGTCAAACAGGCGCTGACGGGCGACATCGATATCCTTGCCATAAATATGAAATGAATCCGCCTGCCAATTGAGGCGCCCCAGATTGACCGTCCGCCCGGCACGTCGTGAAATTTCAGCGGCAATCACATCCCTGTTAAACAGGGTCAACCCGAACATATTCATGAAGTTGGCGCCCCATGCATCATTACTCCGGAAGCGGATATTACAATTCAACCACCAGACGCCTTCCTGGTCTTCGAGAATGCGATACCATAGCGACTGCAAACAAGGCGGGTCATAACAATCCAAATCCACGTGAGGCATCCAGGTGATCATCTGGGCCTGCCGGGTAAACGGCTGTTTCACCAACTTATTAACGACGGCGTCAATCTGGTTGATTTTGAAATAACCGGCTTCCACCGATTCATAATTCCGCAGTTCCTTGACTGCGCCATAATTCGCCAGACGTCCGTGGTAGGTGTATTCCCACCGTGTGTCGGCCTGATCATTCATGTTTTTGACCCAATGATCCTTGGCTCCTTGCAGTTCCATCACATATTCCCGAAGGTCCTCGATGCCGCCCGGAAAGGCCTTGTGGATCATGGGATCGGCCAGGGGATCAAGAACAGTTATGTTCATGGTCGAGTCGAGGCTGGCGGGATCCCCGGTCTTGTCATACTGGGTGCGGAACCGGGTCCCGTTTTCATTTAACGCACACAAGGCCATTTCATAGGCTTCCGCCAGCGATTTCCCCGCCACATGAAGAACCGGAATATTTTCCATTCAAACGACTCCTTTGCTGAATTACTCGACCTCACAGGTTCAGCCCGAATTATGGCGGGTCTTTTTCAAATGGAAAGCTCTTTTAGAATCTTTGGGCATTGACGTCACCCCCATAACCAGTAAAGTCGAGTCATGATTAAGGGGTATCAATTTCTTGCTGAAAGCAGTTTCTTCAAAGAACTGTCGCGCGAAAGCGTTAAGGCACTCGCCGCAATCTGTTCTGTGCAAGAATTGAAGAAGCGAAGCTACCTGTTTCGGGAAGGCGAGCCCGGGCGTGCTATTTTCCTTTTGCGCCGGGGTGCCATCCAGCTGCACAAGACAGCACCCGACGGCAGCGAAGTCGTTATCAAAATCGTCCAACCCAGCGAGGTGTTCGCCGAAGTTGTTCTTTTTGAGCGCGAGAATTACCCGGTGACCGCCGTGGCACTGGCCGACAGCGATCTAATCGTCTTTCCGCGGGCCGACGTTCATCACCTGCTCAACGCCGAAGGGTTCCGCAACGATTTCATTGCCATGTTGATGCGGAAACAACGATATCTGGCCGAACGGATCGTTCAACAGCAGGCGCATGATGTGGAAGGCCGGTTACTCTGGTTTCTGAAGGAGCAGTTTGGCAATCAGAAAACAGTCACCCTCTCCATTTCCAAGAAAGACATTGCCGGCGCCATCGGAACCACCCCGGAGACCCTGTCCCGGTTGATCCTGAAGTTGAAAAACCGCAAACTTCTGACGTGGACAGGGAAAACCCTGACCCGGTTGGACCAGTAGGCAGCGAGCAGTTGGCAGAGGGGCAGTAAGTGTCCCGATTCCCTCAACGATTCCACTAAATGAACATCGTCACATTGGATTGATCGGCTTCGCCCAGGAAAGTGGCCACGCCGCCATACTCAAGGCCATCAACGAGTTCCTCAGGCTTGATGCCCATCACATCCATTGACATCGTACAGACGACCAGTTTGGCTCCGGCAAACCGGGCAGAGGCAATCAGCGCCGGCAGCGCCTCGACATTTTTCTTTTTCATGACCATTTTCATCATGGCCGTCCCCATACCCATCATATTCATTTTAGAAAGCGTCAAAGCTTCCGATCCCTTTGGCATCATCCAGCCAAACATCTTGTCGAGTATACTTTTACCCGAAGCCTGCGGCCCGGGCTTACGCAGGGCATTGATTCCCCAGAAGGTGAAAAAGAGGGAAACCTTGCTCCCCATTGCCAGCGCCCCATTGGCTATCACAAAGCCTGCCATGACTTTATCCAGATCGTTGGAGAATATGACAAAGGTCTTCTGATCCTTCGGGGTACCGTTCCCGCCCGCCGGGACCGCGGGAGCCCCGCTCTTGCGAATCAAGGTCACAACCCGCGCTCCATCACGTTTGATGTTCAGGATTTCATGACCATTGCGAAGACACCACGCAGGCGCGTCCGTGAGAAAGCCCGGATCTGTGGCGCATATTTGAAGATGATCACCCGCCAGAAGCTTGTCCATTTCCTCTTTCAGCCGCTTAATCGGCCCCGGACATTGTAACCCACAACAATCGACCTCAACCGTTTTCCCGGCAGTCACAGGCGCGAGCACGGGGGGGGCCTCGGCATATGGGAGTAAGGGTTTTGGCTTCTCATGGCTGGCGGGATCCTTACATACCGACTCCTCGTGGACGCTACAGAAGGTCAGCGAACCACCCGCCAATGTGGCAAGCTTCGTGATCCCCCGCTGCCGCAACAGGCGATATGCCAGATAACTGCGGAAGCCCACCTTGCAATAGAGATACACCATTCGATCCCTGGGGATTTTGTCCAGTTGTGAGCGAAGTTTCCCCAGAGGAATATTAACGGCTCCGGGAATATGCCAGAGCTCATATTCCTGAGGGCTCCTGACGTCCAGAATCAGGCCATCCGCTGTTTTAGCAGGAAAGGCTTCGGCATACCACAGGACTAGATCACCACGGAGCAGGTTATCGCCAATAAAACCGGCCATATTAACCGGATCCTTGGCCGAGGCATAGGGAGGAGCATACGCCAACTCCAGATGCTGAAGCTGAGAGATCGTCATGCCCGCCCGAATCGCTGTGGCAAACACATCCAGTCGTTTATCAACTCCGTCGTATCCCACAACCTGAGCCCCGAGCAAGGTGCCGGTGCCCGGTTCAAACAACACCTTCATGTGCATTTGCGCGGATCCCGGGTAATAACCCGCATGTCCGGATGGGTGCAAATAAATCTTATGGAAGGCCCGTCCGTTTTTCTTGAGGGATTTTTCCGAGGCACCCGTACCGCCTCCGGTCATGTCAAACACCTTCACAATCGCCGTGCCCTGCGTGGATGAATACGTGGTATCGCGGCCACAGATGTTTTCCCCCACAATGCGTCCCTGTCGGTTTGCCGGACCGGCGAGCGGAATCAAAGACGGCTGACCGGTTACGCTATCCACCACTTCAACGGCATCGCCCGCCGCATAAATATCCGGATCCGAGGTCCGCATATGCGCATCGACCTGAATGCCGCCGCGGGCTCCCAGCGTCAAGCCGGCGGTACGGGCTAAGGCCGTGTCCGGCCGAACCCCAGCCGCGAGAATGGCGAGATCCGCGGAAAGAACCGACGCATTCGTCAATTCTACCGCAATTTGGCCGGCTACCTCCCGAAATGCGGCGGCCGCCAATCCCAGGTGCAATTTGATGCCATGATCGGCCATATGGACTTCAAGATCCCTCGCCATTTCCCGATCCAATGGGGGGATAATTTGATCGGCCATCTCAACCAGTTCCACCTCAAGCCCACGCTCACGCAAATTCTCAGCCATCTCAACGCCAATATAGCCCCCACCGATGACCACTGCTTTCCGGGCGCCCCCCCTGTCAACAACCCCCTTGATCAGGTCCATGTCCTCAATGTTACGCAGAACACAGACACGGGGGTGGTCAATCCCAGCCAGATTGGGGCGGATCGGCACCGCCCCGGGCGCCAGCACAAGCTTGTCGTAAGACTCATCATATTCACGGCCTGAACCCAATTCCACCACCTGCACAGTGCGCCGCCGGCGATCAATGCCACGCGCTTCATGCCCCACACGGACATCAAGATTCAACGATGCCTTCAGGCTTGCAGGGGTCTGAAGCAGTAGATTATCGCGCTCCTTAATGATACCCCCCACATGATACGGCAAACCACAATTGGCAAAAGAAACGTGTTTACTACGTTCCAAAACAACAATCTCGGCAGATTCGTCCAACCGTCTCGCACGGGCCGCCGCCGACATTCCCGCCGCCACACCACCAATGACTAGTATCTTCATTTTTACACCTTTGATCTTATATCTACCTCAGGATTCAGAATTCAGTCGTCAGTATTCAGAACGCTGGACTTTACCTCACAACCGTTTTGATTCTGAATTCTGGATTCTGGATTCTGAATTCTGGCCCCCTGCCTGTTTTCTTCTAATACAATCCAGAATGGTCAGGGCACTGGGATCATCAATTCCATACCACACTTCTTTGCCTTTACGAACCGCTCTCACCAACCCCGCCCGCCGCATCTGATTTAAATGCTGCGAGATAGTCGCCTGCGGAATCTGAAGACGCTCCATGATAAGATGCACCGGCAAATCCCCTTCTCTCTGGAGAATCTCAATCAACTTGAGCCGGCAGGGATGCGCCAGAATTTTCAGGGCTCCCGCCATCCTCTCCAAAAGCGCCATGGACAATTCAGGAATACAGGCTTCATTCGTTTTCATGCACATAACATATCAATATATCCATATATGTCAATAATGAATCTTTTTCTAAGCTTGCCTGAATCGGGACTGCGTCATAAGTTCTTTACCCATTATCTTATGCAACGATTCGATGCCATAATTGCGGAGGTTCTTTTCGGATTACTGACCATCATTGCCGTCGGTTCAACCTGGCTCTTTGGAGCCTGGGAGAATTGGTGGTTCTGGCCCTTTATCACCTTGATCTTTAGCGCCACCGCCTGTTTTTCCATCAGGCTGATCTTCTCCTCACAACTCGGCACAGCGCGCCTGAATTTTTCAACTATCGCCTACACCTTGATTATCGCCTGGCTCCCCTTTTTATTCTACGCCCTGATCCGCGCCATTCAAGCCGACGTTCCCATGGATGCGGAGCGAAGCTTCCTCCTGCAACTCACGCCCTTTCTCATGGCATTGATGGCCGCCGTGGGACTTTCCGAGGCGCGGCAACGCCTGCTCGCGATCGTGCTGCTGGTCAATCTGGCCCTGATCGGGATCTATGGCATCGCCAATCACCTGCTGACAGGCAATGCCCAAGTGCTCTGGGTGCAAGGTTTTGCCCAGTATCAATCCGAACAAAACTACCACCGTGCCACCGGTTCCTATTTTTGTCCGGATCATTTTTCAGGCCTGATGGAGATCGCGCTCGCGATGGGTCTGGCGCTGGCACTTATCAAATCCACGCCATGGGCCCAGAAACTGATGGCCGTGGGTTTGTCAGGCATTGCCCTCTGGGGAATTATCCTGAGCCGCTCACGCGGGGGGGGGATTGTGGCCGGCCTCATCATCATGGCGGCCTTGTGGCTTTGCACGTTGTCATGGGCACCGCGCGCCCGGTGGCTTGGCCGTGGGAGCGGACTTCTCCTGCTGACCGCTGGAGTCATCACCTTCACAATCCTGGGCGGACATTATGTGAAGCGGTTCAAAGAATACCCGTGGAGCAGGCTTGAGCATTCGGATCGCTATCAGATGTCCGCTGCCGCCCTGCGGGCCTGGCACACCGCCCCCTGGTTCGGGGTGGGCCCCGGCATGCATCAGAACCTCTGGCCGCACTTTGCGGCTTCCCCTGACGGGGATCGCGCAAAAGGAATCTGGCCGACATTTCCCAATAACACCTATCATTCATTCGAGGCGCATAACGACTGGGCCCAATTACTTGAGGAATACGGAATGGTGGGTCTGGTGCTGTTTTTGACCGCAACAGGCACCGCCGTATTACTTATTTACCGACGCTGGAAACGCTGGGCCCACAATCTGTCCCGGGACATTTCAGCCTATTTGAATTCTGAATTTGCATGGATGTTACCCGGTCTGCTGCTTGCATCACTCGCCCTGGCCGTTCACTCCATTGGAGACTTTAATCTTCAGATTCCCGGCACGACATGGCTGCTAGGCGTTCTGACAGGGCTGACCATCGCCATTTCGCGCCATACCTCGCCCTACCGCAAACGATCATATCCAGAACCGGAGGCTTCCCCATGAATGGCCCCGACACACCCCAACGTCCTTGGCGGGAACGCCTTTTAAAATCTTCACTCCCCCTTCTCATCAGTGATTTTTCAGCCATTGTAGCCGCCTATTATGCGACATTATTCTTCCGGTTCCACAGTTCGACCGGCCATGATTTTTTCACCTGGCTCAACGTCACCCTTGGCTTCAGGGAAACGGCATACGTGGGAAGTGAACTTGGGCTGTTCTACTTTTACAATGCCCCCCGAATCCTCTGCCTTTTAAGCGGTACCCTGCTGTTTCTTTATGGCTATTGCAATCTATATGCCCGCCGGCGCTTTATCCGGCGGCGGGATGAAGTCTGGACCCTCGTCATGGCCAACCTCCTCGCCCTGGGTTTGTTCTACGGCTATTTCTACCTGACCCGTAATGAATTCCATCCCCGGAGTGTTTTTGCAAGTCTGCTGGCCGTGAACGTCGTCTTCACCATTCTGTTCCGACTGGCAACCTTGTCGCTTCTGAACCGGTCCTCCCTCGCCACTTCCCGCGTACTCCTCATCGGCGAGGGACAGGAAGCCGAATTCATTGATCGCTACATCTCTGTAACCCGGCCCGCCGGGTTAACCATTGTAGCGCGCTTACCGACCGGTCCCTCGCTACCCACCAACCAGCTGCTTGCCCGGATTAAGAGCGAGGTGCAACAGCACCAATGCCACATGCTCCTCTGCGCCGACAAAAGTTTGTCCGTGGCACAAATCATGCAGCTGCTTGAACTGGGCGAAAATTTGGAACAGGAAGTCAAAGTGCTTTCCGACAAGCTGAATGTCGTGATCAACGAAGCGGGCATGGCTTCAGATTTCTTTATGGAGTTACCCCTGGTTCATTTCGCCGTTTCGCCCCATGGGGAGTGGACCCAGCAGTTCCGGCAAGTCAGCATGCAATTACTGGCCGCACTCATTCTCATCATCGCATTTCCCTTCATGCTCCTGCTTGCCGCCCTGATCAAAACGACAAGCCACGGCCCTGTTTTTTTCATGCAGGAACGCCGTGGGATTAATCGAAAGCCGTTCTGGATGTACAAATTCCGGACCATGCATGACCGGGCAGAAGAACTGCAGTCACAAATCGAGGATTTTAATGAATCCGGGGAAGGGTTGTTCAAGATCAAACATGATCCCCGGATTACCCCGATCGGACGTTTTCTGCGACGGTTCAGTCTTGACGAGCTGCCGCAGCTGATCAACATCGTGAGGGGGGAGATGACCCTGGTGGGGCCCCGTCCATTGCCGAAACGGGACTTTGAGAACTACTACGAGGAGTGGCACTACGGCCGGCACAGCGGGTTGCCGGGGTTAACGTGCCTGTGGCAGGTCTCGGGGAGAAGTGATATCAGCTTTCACAACATGTGCATTCTGGACGATTACTATCTTCGCAACCAGAACTTCATGCTGGACCTGAAAATCATGTTGCGCACGATCAGGGTCGTGCTGTTCGCAAAAGGGGCATATTAGAGGGCTACTCTTTTTTGACGGTCAGGATTTTTTCAAGCGCCATCAAGAGCATCACGGCCACAGCGAACACAACATATCCGGAATAGTCATGGTAATAGTGCATTGCCATTTCCTGCCCGGCAAAACGCGCGCAGATAGCAATCGACATCACACGCACAATATTTCCCGCGATGGCCAGGGGGATGGCCGAGACGAACAGGAGGAGTTTCTTGGCAATGGGCCCTTGAATAAAATAGGCATACGCCGCAGTAAGGGCCGTCATCGCCAGAAGGGACCGGATCCCGCTACAAGGATCGGCCACCTCCAGCGCAAAGGATCCATTCGCCGCATGAATGGCTGAACCGGACCGGATCACCTCGATCCCCGTTCCATTGAGCACCCCGGCTGAAATGGCGGTGGCCAGAATACGCAACTGAAAACTGAAACTGTCAAAGAAGTTCAGGGGAATGCAGAAGATCAGATACCCGCAGGGAAATAAAAGAAGACGGCCCACACCGCGCCCGTAAAGAAAGCACGGAACCGCCCACAAGATGATGATGAAAGCCCCGAGCGAGAGCCGCGGTTGCTGAGCCCGAGCACCCACCCAGTGCAATAGTAAACCAACAGCCACCCAGGATAACGCGGGCCAGTAGGTCGCTTTCGGGATTTTGATCAACTCAACCCGTCTTATCCACAAGGCCCAGCAACTGACAATCGGGATGATCCAGCCATGGGAGTATTCACCTACCACGAAGGTTGAATCAGACCACCGCATGATCATCCACCTGAATACCGACGTGCCAAACAGCCGCACATCCGCCGTGTTGCCATACAGGTGGAACAACGCAAAGGCCAGGCCTGCGATCACAAGCAGGAGACCCGTGGACACGGGATCCACACGGTGGGCTAATCGCGATAAAACAAAATCAGATTGGACAGTCTTCACAGCTTCTCTTTCAAAATGATCCGGGGATACAAATCCTGAACAAAAGCACGAAGGGTCTGATCAGGCATGGCTATCCCCCTTGCCCTTTCCCCGGCTATGGAGATGTAGGCCCACCGGGAAACACGGCCATACAATACCCGGTCCCGCGTTGCGTAAAAGATCCGCCAGGCACTGGATGGCGTTTCGTGACGCTGGGAAACAAACCAATAAGCATAAAAAACAGGAATCTCAGTCAGCCGGTTCTCCCCCACCTGTTGCCGGCGGAAAAGGTTGATAATACGCACTTGCAACGGCCCATGCCCCATCAGGGGAATGGCATGAGTTTCCTCTCCCGCGATATCATATCCCTGCCCGGTCAGACACATTTGCGGGCGATGGATACTGACCTCCTCGGAACTGCTGATCACGATCGATACCGATAGGGCGGGCCTGGAGCCACAACGATAGAGCTTACGCACCAGAACGGTATTTGCCGGAAGAAGCTGTCGCTCACTCAATGACCAAGTCGCCACCATCTCACCACCGCAAGAGGGACAGACCTTGCCACCGGACAATTCGGAACTTGGCATCGATCGCATGCAACGTTCATTTTGACAGTAGCTCAGTTCCTCGCCGGTCCATTCCCCCACCCGCTCCGGAAGCGAGACCCTGACCGCAGGAGCCTCAAGCACCGCCATAGCAGGAGCACGCCTGACACAAAAGACCGCTACGGCCAACATTCCCATGACCACCAAATAGGGTATATATTTCAGGATTTTCATATACGTCAAACTTATTTCCCATCCACGGGATAGGCTCGCATTCCCGTCATCTGCAGGAAAACATGGATGAGAAAAAGCGGATTGTTGCGCAAATACCTGCCTGCCAGACGTCTAGGCTCCACACAGAGCCTGAACAACCATTCGCATCCCGCCCGCTGAATCCATTTCGGCGCCTGACGCACACGTCCGGCGTGAAAGTCAAAGGCCGCGCCCACACCCAGCATGAGCTTTGCCTGCACCTTACCGCTGAAAGCCGCCATCTGAATTTCCTGCTTGGGCGTACTCAAGCCGATCCATAGCAAATCCGGTTTTAGCGCATTAATCTCCGAGCAGATATTAGATTCCTCTTCAGACGACAGCGGTCTGAACGGAGGAGAACAGGTTCCGATGACGCGCAATCCCGGGAATCGCACCGTCATAAACCGGCCCAGATCTTCCGCGACACCCGCATTCCCCCCGTACAAGTAATTGGTGTAACCTTTTCGGGCCGACACCTCCAGCATTGCCAACATCAAGTCCGGCCCGTAGACCCGGTCCATATCGCGATGCCCTTGCCACCACCCCAGCCAACTGAGCGGCATCCCGTCAGGCACCACCGCGTCCGCACGGTTATGAATGGCCCGCAGGCGGGAATCACGCAACCCCTCCATCACGCCATGAACACCTGTCACACAGACATAACGCCCGACATGCGGCGACGCCAACCAAGACTCAAACAACTTCACGGCTCCCGGCAGGTTCAAAACCGATACCTGGGTACCCAGTACATTCAAAGACTCGGGACTATCACCGGCCCTCACGTTATTCACAATTTTTCGTTCCCCTTCTCTTGTATGCAATCATGGATTTGGGCCATCCTGCAGAACGTTCAACCACTATCTGCCCGTCCGGAAACAGGGACTTCATCTGGCCCCTGCTTAACAGGCGTATTCCCATAACCTGAGCGTCGTCTTCTGCGGAGCCATTCAGCCAATGCCTGATGGTGAACGCGGGGACCAGCCGTTCATACATCCGGCGGGGCAGCCAATGGATAAAAGGGGTCAGCAAATGCGGCTCGAATGGAAAACGCATGTCGGGTGTCTGGACAAAATAATTACAGCCAACCCTGCGGATCTCCCCCGCCATCTGCGCCTGAGAGCGTCCATCTCCCACATGCTCAATGACTGAATTACTGAAAACGTAATCAAAAGCCTTATCCTTAAAAGGAAGCGCACGGGCATCTCCCATCACCCATCCCCATTGGGGATCCAACCCCACTGGCTTGGGACCGAGGTTCAGAATCGTCACACGCGGCACCGGCAAACCCATTTCCCTGCAAAGGGTCCAGAAATAAGGACTCCCTCCAACATCCAAAAGCGTTTCGTCCCTTTTTGGCATGAAAATGTTGTAGAAAAGCCTTATGCGGCGCATCCGATATAGCCGGAAAAAAGGCTCATATAGACGATGAATATTCATAACAACGACTGTTCTGAACCCATCTCAAGACCATGCCGTTCATGCCCACATCTATGAGGCTCATGACTATGCCGTTTTCTTGACTTGTGCATCAATCCAATGATACGTCAGATCCAATCCTCGCGTCAAAGGCCACGTGGGACGCCAACCCAGTTTATTATAGATCAATGTATTGTCAGAACAGCGACCGCGAACACCGAGCGGTCCTTTAATATGATTGATTTCAAGCTCTTTTCCAGCCAGACGCATTACAAGCCGGGCAAGGTTATTAATAGATATTAGTTCATCTGAACCAATGTTCACTGGCCCCGCGAACTCAGACTCCATCAAACGACGCACTCCTTCGAGACATTCATCTATATAAAGAAACGTGCGCGTCTGCTCGCCATCACCCCAAATCTCAATCTGCCCCCCGGACGGCACTGATGCAACTTTTCTGCACACGGCAGCCGGGGCCTTCTCTTTGCCGCCATCCCACGTTCCCTCAGAGCCGAAAATATTATGGAATCTAGCAATATGAACTTTTATCCCATAGTTACGTGCATAGCTTAAATACAAGCGCTCGCTGAACAATTTCTCCCAGCCATATTCGCTATCAGGACAAGCCGGATAAGCAACCGCTTCCGGCAATCCCGGATTATTGGGATCGAGTTGCTGCCCTTCAGGGTAAATACAGGCAGAAGAAGAATAAAACACTTTCTTAATCCCGGTATTTTTAGCCTCCTCGACCATATTTAAATTTATGGTTGCGGAGTTATGCATCACACAAGCGTCGTGATCACCTGTGAAGATATAACCCGCCCCCCCCATATCGGCGGCGAGTTGGTACAATTCATCAAACTTCACATCAGAAGTAATTTTTCGGCAAACAGACTGTTCGCGTAAATCACCAACAATGAATTCATCAGCTGCGGAATCACTGTATTCATGTTGTTTAATATCAACCCCACGAACCCAATATCCCTCCGCCTTCAATCGTTTAACTAAATGTCCGCCAATGAATCCGCCTGCGCCACATACAAGAGCTTTTTTCATTTTATTCCGCCTTTATCTCAAAACAAGGTTTTACTGATATCCGCCAGAATCCCAAACTCAATCAATGCAAACTACTCAACATTTCACGGTATATTTTCATGACGTCATCCGCTGCCCGAGCCCAATTAAAACGTGCCGCTAAATCCGCTTGAACGACGGCGATGTCACTTGGACTCATGGCCATGGCCGCGTCTAATGCAGCAGCAAAAGTCGCTTCACCCCTACCATCCCATCCCCCTGGAATGCCCTCCAGGATTTCCTCAAGCGATGTTGTGGCACGGTAACAGACAGGGGTTCCCGCAGCATAGCTCTCGAGCGCAGGTAAACCGAACCCTTCCAGGGTACTCAGCAATAACAGCGCGCGACTACTTCCCATTAGCCTTACAAGTTCTGCATCCGGAACTCGCCCCACAAAACGGATGTCAGCGCCAACCGGACAAGCCCCCCATTCGTCCGGCCACGCCCGCAGGCCAGTCACCGTCACAGGTTCATGCCAGCCCCCCCGTAAGGCATAGGCTGACAGCAGTGCAAGGGTTTCCGCAGTTGCTTTGTGGGGAAAACGTGATCCGAGAACCAGCACACCTGAACGCATCGCCCCTGAAACCCGTTGCGGCGCCGATACCCCGGGCCCTATGTAGACAACTTCGCTTTTCCCCGCCGTTCCCGGCACGAGAGCCTCCAATTCGGCGAGGCTATAGCGCGAATCCGTCAGCACGCGATCCGCCCGGCGAAGCGAATGACGCGTCAGCCAGTCAAAGTATCGGAGCTTGAACCTGGACAGGCATGCAGGGGGGTGCGAGGCGTAATGGGACGCGATCGTATCATGCAACGTAGCCACGATTTTACAGGGCAGCCGCCCCCAGGGAACATAACCCTTGGGAAAATGAACGAGAGACGCCCCCGTGGCACGGATCAGATGGGGGCCAAGAAGATGATCTCCCCAAAGTCGCCCCACCCCGGTGGAAAATCGACCTGGCACGATACGGCATTCCATCCAGGAAGGCAGTGGCGAAGGGCGAAAATCCTCCGCATTGGTAGAACACAGGAGTAAAATCACCTTAAAACGCGGATCCGGCTTTCTGGCCAATTCATGGATCAGATTACGCGTATAGTGATAGATACCCAGGGAAGATGTTGTCGTCGGATCCTGATCCAGGCAGTATATGACCACGCGGGGCGGGCATGGTGCAACTATCTTCTGTGAAGGCATAGTCATCGTGGCCAGTGAAAGGTTCCAGATTGCGCCGTGATTCGAGTACGCCCGGAAAAGGCGTCCGTATACACAGCGTAGATCAGCGGCCAGGACTGTCTGAAAGCGCCGCTCAGAACTTTTTCAGTTAATCGACCGATATTTAAGACGGGACGCAAGACACGCACCCAAACTGGAGCACGTCGTGATAATTGACTCATCTCAGCCTCTGCCTGGGAACTGGACCCCAGATTCCCTCCCCACAGGGTAAACACCGAGAGATAGAGCGGAAGCCGCACCGAACCGGCCCCCGCGCGCAATGACCGCAGCATCAAATCGGCGTCACCTACAGTCCGCCACGATGTATCATACCCGCCACATCGCTCCAGGAGCGCTTTCCTGTAGAACGTAGCACAACTGAGAACGTACAAGTGGGATGACGCCACATAACTCCAGCGTAATGGATAGGCCTTCCTAAATGATGCCAGCGTGCCATCGGGCCGGATCAACAAGGTGTCCCCATATACAATATCGGTTTTGGGATAACGTAAAAATGCAGCCTCAACAGCGGCAAGTGTGTCCGGCAGATACTGTTCATCACAATTGAGATACGCCATAATATCACCCTTTGCCATGGCAATTCCCTTATTAATGGCGTCATACATCCCGCGGTCAGGCTCACTGATCCATCGCAGCCCAGTCTGCCCCTTCAGCCATTCAACGGTGCCATCGGTCGATCCTCCGTCCATAATGATATGCTCATGGGGAAACTGTTGATCGGCCACTGAAGCGCAACAACGCTGAAGGTAAGACAATTGGTTGAAACTTGGCGTAACAATCGAAATCATAATATTGCAACACCCTGATACTATTTAACAACAGAAACCAATGGATCCCCGCACTGTCCATTTTGAATCCGGGCAATCATTCCGTTCATAACGCCTAGGCCGATACAAACGGACATGAATGTATCGCCCCCCCCGTTCATCAGCATTTGCCCTATCACCGCCGCCATAAATGCCAGCAATGCCACCCCGAACAGGCGCCAAAGTGAATTTCCCATTTCCATCATACACCTTATAAATCGCCAACAGACACTTCCCGCGCCAATTACATACAAGACCGCCAACGGAAGCCCGCAAAAGACAGCCAATGCCAAAACAGAATTATGATAAACCCCGGAAACAGCCAGAGTCATCTGTCCGGCATCCAAACCTTCCAGCCGCATCATGCTACTGGAATTAGCCAACTCCTCTGTGGAAAATGTAAATCCTTTGCCACTAAAAGGATGTTCCCGGATGCTCGCCCAAGCCAAGCGGTTCAAGGTTGCGCGAAACTCCGACTGCCACCCAAATTCACCTGACATTTCAAAATCTGCGCTCAATTGACTCGCTTCGCTTCGATCCACGTCCAAAACCGTTGACAACGCCCGTTTGGCGATTCGAGGTACCCCGCTGGGACTAAAAAGCGTCAACATCCCCATGCCTAGTGAAACCACCAGCATCAAGGCGAATACCGCCTTCCGGGTTTGCCTGTAGGTAATTGCCACCACAAGAATTTGGACCAACGCAAATACCGGACGGCTTCGGAAGGGGGTAATTGTTGCAAGTCCAAGAATAAGGGCAATAAGTCCAATGTAGGAAATCCAATTTCCCAAGGCCCCTCTTTGATTCCAATGATCGTGGATCCACGCCAACCCCAGCCCCGACATCAACCAGACCGGCTGTCCAAAAGCAATTACTGTAGAAATCGATCCATCCTCCAAATACGGCCTGATCAGTCCCTCGATAACGCCCACCACCGAAAAGGCCATCATCACTTTTATATTTTTTTGCACATTCCAGTTTTCAGGAACTACCATTGAAGCCACCAGAAATGCAAGGCCACCAACAAGATAATAAACGGCTTCCCCGGCCCCGCCGCTTTCCCCGAGATTTGTTGACCCCGGACGATCCCACAATATCCGCAGCATAATCCCGGCGGCGACAAACACCAGGCAACGCTCTCCTTTTGTCCGGAAAAGTGAAATCTTGAAATCGCCCTTGAGCCAACGCAGCAGACTCACGCCAATAATGATGCTCGTTATAACCAGCCCGGGCGACATTTTCTGAAGAACAGGCGCGGGAATTCTGAACCCGATATTCAGTGCACCAATCAATATCCCGGCCCACACCCCGGACAGGGCGAGAATTGAGGAAAAGAGAAATGGGATCAAAACAGCCAGACTTATCATCACTGTACTGAGCGATAAGCCGGCCGTCAGGATTTTATACTGTACAACCAGTGCCGCTAATACAAATGCCGCACCAAACCCGTATTGTGTAATTCTATTTTGAAATGCCATCATAACCCCAAGAGGGCATTCGCCCGCTATGCTGTTTCCACCAATCCAACTCACCGAGCTGTGCCTTACCCCAGTCAAACTGTGTCATTTAAAATCTCCTGATAGCAGAGTTCAGTTTTCTTCAGGACGGATTCGCTGGAAAACTGCGCAACCGCATACTCATATTGCCCACAAATAAGGACCTCCCGGAGTTCCGGCTGTCGAATCCAGGCCGACAATCGATCGGCAATGGTTTGAGGAGACGCGGAATCCTCAATCAATACTCTCTCGGCCGTCGTTTCTAATAGCTCGCGGATTCCCCCGGAAGCGACGGACATAACCGGAAGCCCCGCAGCGAGCGCTTCGAGGATCACAAAGGGACAGTTTTCTCTTTTGGCCACATGCAAATAAATGTCGCAGGCACGCATCACTGACAATATATCCCGTCTATATCCCAGAAAACAAACCTTGTCCTTAAGTCCACGTTGTAAAATGACCTGTTCCAGCATCCCCTTATCCGGTCCTTCCCCCGCAAGGAGAAATTGAACAGGCAGTTCTCGCAGGCATTCCGCAACAGCAAGAATCAAAATCTGATTTTTCCGAGACTCCAGCGATCCGACATTCAGGATGCGAACCAGGCCATTGTATCTCTGCGTAATGAGAGGGTCAGCACAAACCTTAGCAGCCGAAAAATCAACACCGTTATGAATGACCCTGATCGGTGCTGCAGCAGGAATATAGCGGCGGAGGCATTCCGCCGCATACCGCGAAACAGCAATCCAGTTCCAGGTCTGCCGGAATGTCCACGCATGCCAACGGCGAAGTCCTGCCGCCGCCGCTCCGGGAATGCCCGCCTGATTCAGGGCTTCATCCGCCAGATTTTCATTAAAATGACAGGTCACCACCATGGGCACAGCCGCCCCCAGCGCCATTCGGACCGCCGACGCGCTTCCGGGATCCTGAGCATGAACGATGTCGGGTTTCCAATGCAGGGCGCGGGTTGCCGCAAAAATTCGTCCCCAGCATTTCAGTTCACTGGCGATCAGATTGGGACAAGGACCTCCCCACCCAGCGCCCCTCCGAAAAGCTCCGGTGACCCAACGAGCCAAACGCGGAGCACAAGAGGGTGTCACTAAACGTACCTCATGCCCGGCGTTCTCAAGCGCAGCCTTGAGCCGCGTGCAATAGACACGCACCCCCGAAGAGGACTCCTGATCCATATAACTCGTCAATAGTATTTTCAAAGATTATACGACCCGTTATCAGGTCCGGGGTACTCCACAAGCAATTGTCGATACTGACTGCAAAATTTGGCGATGTCGAAGTGTTCAACCGCATACTGTCTGGCCGCCGCAGAAAGACGTTCCAATAATTCGGGAGCTGATACCAGCAACGTCAACCGCGCCATCATGTCCTGAACAATCTCAGCCTCATTTTCAGCCGTCACAAGAAATCCATTTTCATTATCATGGATGTGGCAACTAATCCCCCCAAGGGCTTCTGTTGTCAGGGGAACAACCCCTTCAGCCATGGCCTCCATGATGACCATCGGGAACCCTTCGGCCCGTGAAGTCATTATAATGACATCAGCCTGCCGGTAGAGTTGCGACAGGAGACCGTCATCGGTAATACAGCCTGCCCAGTGGCAGAACGGACGATCGGATTCAGCCACAAAGTCCATAACCTGGTTGCCTGCCAGAGTGATAACAACGGGGAGCTTTCGCCTTGCACACTCACAGGAAATCCTGCCAATCAAATGAATCCTTTTCTCAGCCGAGCCCCGCCCCACATACACTACCTTCAATTCTTTACGCTCACGCTGTCGCGATGGCGGAAGGGGCAGAAAAACCCCATTTTCAATAAGAACAACACGCTTTATATACAGGAGAGGAATTCCATATTGCCGATACTGATCAAGCAGGTGTTCGCGTGTCTGCGGAGTGATGATAACGCGTTGATCCAAAAGGGTGACATAAGGCAAACTTTCATGGAAGGTATCTGGCAAAACATAATGCAACAAATCAAGCCTCCGCGTGGAGTCTGAAAAATAAGGCAGTGCCCTGTAATAAGGAACCGAATTGCATCCAAATACAACGGACCCTTTGCGATTTTCCGCCACCCCCACGAAAAATCCCATGATAAAGCCTATTAAAAACCGACGAAAGGGGGTTTGCGTAAAATCAAACACCCGCGCAGATTTCATAAAGCCCGCAAGAAACCTGTCATCAGAACTGGGGAAGGTTGTCAAAATCACCCAGGGTTTCCGGTCAGCCACAGCGGTCACAATATCCACATGAACCCGCGTTGAGCCCCCCAGATTACTACAAGGGAAAAAGAACATCAGGCTGGGTGGCAAAATACGGCTGATCCGCCCGATCAGGCGTCCGATATAAAGAGGAACAGGCCAATAACAGCGGGATAGAATTCGATTCATCCCTCGCATGTAAAATCTTCCTGGAGGAGGTAAAGCGGTATCAGGCATGAGACCCTCCCCGTGGCTTGCCATCCTTACGGATTTTGGACTTCCATTGGCGATACATGTTGAACCCGACCTTACAGGCAACTGATTCCAACCGCCCCGCCGGGATAAGCTCGGCAAAAGCGTACAACGAGTGGAGCGCGGCCACCATGGCGATCAAGACACCCAATACCGTTTTATAACCGGGCGGGAGAAGAACCATACAGGAGAGACTCGCCCCAACCAGACTGATAACCGTTATCACGTAACGTTTTGCAATCCCCATAAATTGAAACGAAAAAATCCGTTGAGACACACAAAACGCCACCACACAATTGATACAGGAGGCAACAAAAAAGGCCATTCCGACCCCGTTTAGCCCAAACTTCATACTTGCAGGAACAAGCAAGAGTAGATTCACAAGATAAAACGCACCATCCGCCAGGAAGATCATCCGCATCGCACCACGTGCATAGAGAGCCATACTGAACGGCCATGCCATTACTCGAACAAGCGCTCCCAGTAAATACCATCTCAAAACACCTACCGCAGGCATGAAACTATGCGCGTAGAACAATTCAATCACCAGAGGTGCCATAACCAGCGTGGCCACGATCCCCGGAGCCGCCAGCAATACAGTCGTTACGAGTTGCTCGTTGATGCTTTCATTGACATCCCTGGCCCCCGTACTGATCGAGGCGATGCGCGGGAAATAGTCTGCACTCATTGCCTGCAACACAATACCCACATAAATGTTTGAAAGGTTTAGCGCGACCTGGAAATATCCCCCCACATCAAGGCCAAATGATCTAATCACATAGGTTCGAATGATCCAGCCCAGCAGACTGCTCGCGATACTATTAATTGTAAAAAGGAGCCCAATGCTCATCAACGGGCTCAATATCGGCATTACCGCAACCTCTTGCCGCACGACTGGCGGCAGGTGGAGCCGCCGGAAAGCAACGGTTGCAAGAACCGCACCTGACAAAGCAGTGATGATGGGAAGCCAGACGATACCGGGCATGCCGCCCCAAATAACCACTGGGACACCAATTAAGACCCCAAAAATCGAACCCCACACACCAATACTGGCCAGTTGTGCCATGTGTCGTGTAGCCTGAATAATGGTGGTGCAACCCAACGCCAGGGCTCCGCCTAAAACGGCCAGACCAAGTAATGCCAACCCGTGATAGTCCCCTGCCACTCCAAAAGTCCACAACCCAATCTGTTTGGATAGCAGAATCAAACAGATCGCACCTAACATACCTAAGCCCCAGGCTAATCGCCGGATAACCCAGGCCACCTGCGACACGGAGACATCCCCACCCCGTCCAGCCGCTTCCGCAATAATACGCACCCCACTTGTCCCGATACCGATGCTAAATATCATCACAAAAAGCTCAACAATAGACTGATAGGCCCCCAACAGCCCCATCCCAACCGGCCCTAGCCAGACGGCCACCACCTTTCCTCTGATTAAACCGCAAAACAGACCCACAACCGCGCTACCACCAATAAGAACGGCAGCCCCAAGAGTCGCACGATACCCTGTTCCCTTATGTATACTCATCAACAGGCAATCCCCTCATTCCTGCCTGCTCCCGGCTGGATTCCATTTCCATTGAGCCATCGACTAACATCAACGTGTCGTGTCAGATAGGGGTCCTTGAAAAGATCCCCTATACAAGGCTCACCCTCATATTCGTTAATATGGACGCAACACTCAAAGGGTAAATGCCGTGCTGATAAAAAAAGTTTACGGGGAAAATGGAGTTTCTCAAAACGGATAAGATATTCGTCTTTGAACCCATCCAAATCGTTATAAATAAAGAACAAATTATCCGGATTCACTCTTGCGCATCGCCGCACCCATTTCGCTCTCGCTTCGGCCTCGGAATCATAATGCAGAAACTGTATCTCGATATCATTGATAACCCCGACAGGATAATGCAAAGCCCGGCGGGATCGCATCTCATTAATGGCCTCATGCTGTGAATGCGTCCTAAATGATATGGGACTCTTCAAATTACGTTCAAGATTTTCAACAAACCGAATGTAATCTTCACCCCAAAAAAATAACCCCACGGTTGGGGTCCTATAGGGCAGGGCGTAACGCCGATAGATTTCACCACCCAGACAGTTGGAACTAATGATCGAAAAACTGCGATTGTGGAGGAACACCATTCGCCGCGCCCACCCGCAACTTGTGCTTTGGAGAGATTGCCCCACCTTTCTAAGCTTCCGGAGGGAGCGGTGCAGGAACATTGGAAGCGGCCAATGGGTTGTTAGAAAGTGATTCATCCAGAGAATTTTGCCTGAAGCCTGACACACTTCGTGCCCGTAAGTTATGCGTTAGTACATACTGTCACAAAAAAACATCTTTATAATATATGACAGTACCTGTTTAATCAATTCGGCAGATTATGGAGATTGAGGCCTTATGCAGGGAGATATCGGGCCTGGAATTAGAGAAATGCAGGCGATTTATGCAGAGGGGGGGACTCGGGCAAGGACCTCGCGGTATATCTCAACATGCCGTCGTGCTATGATGTCAGGGTGGAATCGTTGAAGTGCTTGCGCCCTGGCATTAATTGTAAGGTTTTGCGCAAAATTACGGTCGTCCAATAACCGCAGTACACCAGCGGCAAAACTCTCAGGGTGTTGAGGATTGCCAAATAATCCGGTTTCACAATCAGTGATCAGGTCCGGGATGCCGCCAATGCTGGAGGCCATCACTGCAACACCCGCCGCCATCGCCTCCAGCACGACCATCGGACAGTTATCCTCACGCGTTGGATGTGCCAGGAAGGTCGCGGCGGTCAACCAGGACTTCAACTGTTCTCGATTTGCATATCCTGCGTATTCGCACCAGGGCCTATCCTTGATGAGGCGCATAAATTCATTACCATAAGCATCGTCTTCCCGTTGTCCCAGAAAAACGATCCTGAATGGTCTCTCTTTCGCAAGCCAATCCAGTGCCCGGATGAAATCGTTCTGATTTTTGTGATGACAAATGGTGCCGACACACAAGCCAATAGGGGGGCCGGCGGGATCAGGCGCAACCACGACTTTGAAAAAGCTCTGGTCCACTGCATTGGGAAGCACCCAGGCCTTAGGGGTGAGCTGCCGGACCGCATCAAAAGTGTAATGGGTGGGGCAGACTACCCCTGCAGTCCGGGGTAATATAAATCGCTCCAGGCGGGCTGCCAACCAAAGAAACGAGAAGGGCCTAGCCCGATTAACCCGGGCAATGGCCCTCATATTGCCATGAATGGTGATCACGTTGGGAAATCCGCTCAGAACCGCACTGATTGCGCAATCGCGCTCAGTGCCCTGCCCATGAACAAGATCAGGCTGAAGTTCGCTCACTTTTCTGCGTACCCCTCGAATGCACCCCTGATATCCCGTTCGCAACCAACCGGCTTTGGGCACATGGAGGGCATGATAATGAATGTTGCCAACATGTTGTTCAGGCACAGGCACTGGTTGCTGCAAACAGGATATAACGTTGATCTCGACATCTGGCAGGCTCGAAAAACCCTGTAGCAGGGCTTCTGGAGCGATACCCATACAGGGCACCACGGAAGTGTAAGTCTTTGAAGACTCCCGGTTATCACTGGTAAGGAGGGCAATACGCATGTCAGGGAATGTAATGCAGGTAACGCTCATCCATTAACTGGTTTAGGCGCCGTAGATTTTGTTTAATAGACCATTGAAATTTCCCGGACGGAAAAGCCAGGCCGGTGGAACCCGCTCGGGCCCGGAGTAGGGGCTGGGTTTTGAATAACCGAATCTGTCCGGCAGGAATAGTTTCAAGCTTGCGAAACAGCACACGTTCAATCCATTCACCCGTACGGTCATCACACTGACGGTAAAGATTCGCCAGGTGAGTCCGGTAAAATTCTGTTTGGATGCAAAACATATAAGTTCTGGCCATTTTCTGTTTGCGAAGCTGGTCAATCAGTAATGAATATTTTTGTTCACTCCCGCACTCTTTTAGAATCGCAGACATGTTGAGCAAATCGTAACGCCCGGTCAATTTCAACCAACGCCGAGGAGGCTTCGGTTCAGTCAACACCCATTTGTCAAGCATCTCAAATTCCTGAAATCCCTTGCCTTTTTCAGGGTTCCCCGAGGGGGGAAAACGATGCACGCGCAATCGGGGTGAATCAGCAAACTCCGGATAACGCTCCAGCGGGTAGTTGGAGTTTTCCAGAAAGATAACAGGTGCAAATTGCTGACAAGACTGCACCACATGCCGGTATTCCGCCAACCGGGCTTCCGGAGTCAGGGAGACTGCGCCAGCCACATTAGGGATGATGGTACCGGTTAAAACTACAGGCATTTGGGCATGAAATTCAGGCATAGTGTTACTGTTTCAGGGACGAGTGTTACTGTTTCAGGGACGAGTGGTAATCGTTCGGTTTCATTCATGGCAAACTACTGGAATCCGGATTGAGGGTCAAGATCCTGGATGAAGCAGGCTGCACACATCATGATTATGGGTAAAACAGTTTTAGCATTCCCTCCGAGGCATCAGCCGCCAGTAACCCATCTTCACGCCTTCCCCACACCCGCTATCTTCCGTTCCCGTGGCCAAAATGCGAATTGCTGGTTTGGAATGGGATTGTATATTCTGAGATCCACTGTTATTTTTTGTGCCATTCTAAATGATCCAAATGACGAAAGATATCGGGAACGATCAGCGCAGTCACAGGACGTGGTGGGTATTCATCTGCTTGTTGGCAGCTACGGTGGCCTATGCCCACTATGACATCAATGAAGTGTTCTTTTCCGGCAATGTATTCCGGGAATGGTGGACTGTATTCCGGGTGCTGAAAATTGCGATTTTCGCATTCGCGTTTCCCGCCATGCTGGTATTGCTGATAAGTTTTCGCCCCGCTTCTCGCCGTTATTACTGGGTGGTTGCTGGTCTGACGTTGGTGTTTACGGGCGGTATTTTTGTTGTTGTCCTGTATATGGACTATTTCTGCAAAATTCTGAATTTTGATAAGCTATCAGACGCAGGCAACTTGAGCTCCGTGGCCAGCCAGATTGCAATTCAGTTTATTAAACCGCATAGCGTAATTTTATTGGTATGTGGGCTAGCCGCGGTTGCTTTGTTAATCCGGCAGGTCAGGCGCCGGACAGAGGCGGCTATCAGGCGCGGCTTGATCATATTCTGCTACACGTCCGTGATAGCCTACTTTTCCCTGGTAGGATTACAGGTTTGGCGCTTCGGTTCGCCGGTAAAGAAACTGGTGAACTACGGCGGCGTGCTGACAGCCTCCCATTACGGATTTATTGTGGCTTATGCCAGCATGATTGTCATGCATGCGACACCGCCCGATACGGCCACGGTCGTCGCTTATCCCGGAACCATCAACAAAGACTTGCCACGAAGGCCGGATATACCACAGTTAACGCGCCCCAACATCTTTATGGTGCAAGTGGAATCGCTGGATCAACATGTGATTGATCTGTGCGTGGGCAATGAGCAAGTCATGCCTTTTCTACACAATCTCAAATCCCAATGCGTATTCTTCGACACTTGCTTTACCCACCACAATGGGGGCGGATCGTCCGATGCGGAATTTGCGACACTGCTAAGTATCCTGCCCATCGTGGCGCACAATGGAAACACTACTGCCTTATATCATAACATTGACGGGCTCGCGCATACACTGAAACGAAGCAACTACTTTGTCAGCGCTTTCCACCCGAACAAAGGCAGTTTCTATCACCGGAAAGAAATGTATTCGAAAATTGGGGCCGATATTTTTTTTGACGCCGATTGGTTTACGGCTCCAGCTCATGGCTGGTATGCTCAAGATCTGGCCTTTTTCGAACAGAGTTTCCAATTGCTCAGAAAGCATGTTCGGCAACCATTTCTGGCCTATTTCATAACCATTCAATCCCATGGCCCGTTCCGAAACCACGATGATCAAACTACAGACCGCTTACACCTTTCCGAAGACCAGTTCGACCGCGTCATGCGCGATTATCTGGCATCTATGCGCGAGGTGGATAGTGCCTTGGCTCGATTTTTTCAGTTGCTGAAGGAGCAATATCCCGATGGAAATAACCTCGTATTGATCTATGGCGATCACACTTCGGACGTGATCGATAAATCCAAAAGCGGAACGGAAGAAATTCCATTGTTTATTGTTCATCCCGCCTTACGCTCGGAAGTCATTAGCGAACCAGTATCGCTGATAGATATCGCCCCCACGATCACTCATCTATTGCGCATCGAATCCGATAAGACTTGGCAGGGCGACACCGTTTTCACTGTCGGTCCACGGCAGGTGGCACTCATTGATCTAACCCGGATCACACGCATCAATAACGATGTGATCACAGAAAGAACATGCGACTCGCTGCTCCCTTTCCGGCGTTATTCCCGCTATCTTCAAGGTGAGCATCAGTAGGACGATGAAAGTCAGCGAACCAGTCAAAACATTGACCTCCCATAACAATTGATCCAATAGCTGATTTTCTTTTGAAATGGGATTGTCTATTCCGGAATCCGTTGCTATTTTTAACGCCTTGAAGTAGGACAATGCACGATCTGAACGAAGGAGAACGGTATGGAATTGATCCCAATTGAATGCGGAAATTGCATGGCGAAGCTGAAAATCAAGGCCATGCCGGCCAGAATGCCGACGGAAGTGAAATGCCCGAAATGCGGGAAACCAATTCCTGTTGGAAAAGGCGCCAAGACGGCATCTGCCGCGATTCCGGCCCCCGCAGCACCTCCCTCCCCGATTCCGGTCGCCGCCACCCCTGCCGTACCCGTTTCGACGCCTCCGCCCATCCCCGCACCAGCCGTGGCTCCCGCAAGTTCAACCGCTCAATTAACGCCTCCGCCTAAACCCATTCAGCAACCCTCTGTTTCTCAACCGGCCAACCCTGTGAAAAAAGCAGCCGCCCCCATAGTTCTCGGACAAGTCCCCGAAGCCTCCAATGGAGCCAATATCTCCGTCATCTGCCCGTCATGCCAATGGCAAACAAAAGTTTCTCAAACGCTCATAGGAAAAAAGATCCGATGCAAACAATGCTCGGGGATCATCCCGGTATCTTCACCTGATCAGGCCACGGAAGAGCCCGTTGTGGCAGCTGTCACAACTCCGTCGCCTGAACCTTTAAGGCCGGTCGAACCACAACCCCTCCAGGCCCCCATCCCTTTCACGCCTGTCCCTGTTCCGCAAACGACTAGCCCCGCACCCCTCACAATTCCTGCTGCGCAAGCGATTCCACCGGAAGTGCCACCGTCCGCTGCTCCTGTATCAACCCCAAAAATATCGTCCGGCACAACCATGCTCGTGGAAGAAATTGCCACCCTGAAAACAAAGCTCGAGACGGCATTAAAAGATTCCTCACAGTCGGTCATGCGCCTGGCCGAAGCTGAACAAAAAGTGCAATATGCGGAAATGCGCACCCGGGAGGCTGAGCGGACACTTCATGATATGGCGGGCAAAGCGGCCATAGACACCATGACTACCAACCGCAAAATCACCGAATTAGAAGCCAAAATCGTCGCACTGAATCAAACCCTCTCATCGGCTACTTCTGAGTTTGGATCTGAACTCGAACAGGCTGAAAAAAGAGTTGCCCGCCTCAAGGAAATAATGGCTTCTCACCGCGCATTGGCCAGATAGGCCAAGGATTAGCTCTGGCACCATGCGCATCCTCCTGATCACGCCTCCCATGGTGCAAGTGAATGCACCCTATCCGGCCACAGCTTATTTGGCCGGCCTACTCGCATCAACAAAGCACGAGGTCATCCAGGCGGACGCCGCTCTCCTGCTGGCGCTCCGTTTGTTTTCCCGTTCCGGTCTCCTGAAAATCTCCAAGCATCTCAAGCCCCGGACCCGTTCCCGCAGCGTCCGGCATTTCCTTCAATATACGCACGAGTACACTGCCACCATTGAGCCCATTATCCGGTTCCTGCAAGGCAAGGACCCCACCCTGGCCTGGCGTATCGCCTCCCGTCAGTTTCTCCCCGAGGGTCCCCGCTTCGAATCCATGGCCGAAGCCCACGCCCATCTTGCACCTACTCTCGGCCATATGTCCACCCACGATCTGGCTATTCATCTGGCCAGCCTTTACCTGGACGACCTTACTGACGTCATCCGCGAAGGGGTGGACTCCCGTTTCGAATTGGCGAAATACGCTGAAAAACTCGCCGCCAGTGCACCCTCCTTCGACGGGATCGACTCCGCCTTGCGCCGCAAACCAACCCTTGTAGATTCCATGATTGAGGATATTGCCGATGAGCTGCTGCGGGCGCATCAGCCGGATCTGGTCGGCTTAACGCTTCCGTTCCCGGGCAATGTCTATGCCGCCTTCCGGATCGCCCGGCAGTTCAAAAAACAATCACCACACCTCCCGATTATTATGGGGGGCGGCTATATCAACACTGAACTTCGCTCCCTTTCTGACCCTCGCGTATTCAATTACACCGACTTCATTACCCTGGATGATGGCGAGCGCCCTCTCCTGCAAATTGTCAACCATTTGGAAGTTCAGAAGAACCCGCGGCTGGCGAGGCATGCCCCCCCTCAACTTGAGCGGACTTTCACCCGCAAGCATGGTCGGGTGATCATTTCTGGAGTGTCTGGCTCTGGTCCGACCACATTAACCCCTTTGACGCCCTTGTACTCAGGACTCCCGCTAGACCGCTATTTCTCGCTGATTGAGCTGCCCAATCCCATGCACAAAATATGGTCCTGCGGGCGTTGGAACAAATTGACTCTCGCGCAGGGCTGCTACTGGCACCGCTGCGCCTTCTGCGATACCAGTCTGGACTACATCCAACGCTACCAGCCTGCTCCTGCGGAGCTCCTGATCACACAGATTGAAGAGATCATCCGACAGACCGGCCAGACCGGGTTCCATTTTGTGGACGAAGCCATGCCTCCCGCTCTCCTGCGGAAACTGGCCCACCAGCTGCTCGAACGCAATTATAAAATCACCTGGTGGGGAAATATCCGGTTTGACAAATCCTTCACCCCGGAACTGGCCGCCTTGCTGGCGAAATCGGGCTGTATCGCCGTAACGGGCGGATTGGAATCCGCAACCGACCGCCTCCTCACCCTTCTGGATAAAGGATTCACACTCGACCAAGTCACGCGTGTCACCCACGCCTTGAGCGAAGCTGGCATCCTGATCCACGCCTACCTTATGTATGGCTGCCCGTCACAGACGGTTCAGGACACCGTGGATTCGCTCGAATTTGTGCGGCAACTTTTCGAAACGGGGTGCATTCAATCAGCCTATTGGCACCGATTTGCACTCACCATCCACAGCCCCATTTATCAGGATCCGCGCAAATTCGGAATCCGCATCCCAAAACTCCCGAAATCAAATTTCGCCCGCAATGAAGTCCCATTTATTGATTCTGTAAAATGCGACCATGACGCGATGGGCCGGGGTCTTCGCAAATCCCTGTACAACTACATGTATGGCGTCGGCTTGGACATGGACCTTCAAGCCTGGTTCGACATCCCCATTCCACATCCGACACCTCATACCGACTACGTCGCCAATCAATTGGCCAGTTACCGATGACGGAAAAAAGACTCCAATCGCAACAAAGAGTTGTGTATGATATCGCGTTTTATGTCCTATCGAATTGTCATACTCAACGGGGCGAAGCGGGGGGAACGTCTTGATATCGGACGTTCCGCACTTACCATTGGCCGGGGTCCATTGTGTGATATTCAACTTCCCGATCACGACATCAGTGAAACCCACGCCAAAATCTCGCCTCTTGCGGATGGACTTCAAATTTCAGTGCTGGGCGAAACGGACCGACTGAAGGTAAATCAAGCTGAAATTAAAACGTCATCCCTGGAAAACGGCGATATGATCGAAATCGGCACCACACGACTGTTTGTGCAGTCTCAGCGAATCCCCGGACCCTGGGAAAACCTGCATTGGCTTCGCAAATGGCGGAAATGGATCACCATCGGCCTGCCAATCCTTCTGCTCGCGAGCGTACCTCTGGTATTCAATCGCTGCCGCCAGAAGGCCGAACCACAACCTGCTCCTAGCCCGGTGGCCCGCCACAGTCTCTCTTCCTCAATGACTGACACCAACAATACCGACTGGATGGTCACTAACGCGCCACAGATACAAATTCACTCCTCCATTATCCTGACCTCAATCCCGCCTGAGATTGACGACGCCAAAACAGTATTCATGCAATTCCGCACGAATAATCTCCAGCAGGAAATTGATGCGGCCCAGAGGGAAATAGAATTTGCCGCCACCTTTCTATCAGAGGCCAGCGCACATCCCCCTGAAACTCAGGCACCCCCTGACACAGCCCTGACCGGTACCCCGACAAACCAGACCGATAGACCTTAGTTGGGGCTCGAAAATGCGTTCGCCGGGGACGTCGAACGCCACCTTGAGCGAAAGCGATCTCGCCTGGCATTCAAGCTGAACGGCGTCGAGTAACTGGCAGATAGTTCAGCAGCCAGATTGCCAGCAATGCGAGCAAATAAATGATCGTTCCGATCCCTTCATGAATGACAGAATAAGGGAGATCGGTCCGGAGCGCGGTTAACGCAATCGCCACAATCCTGATAATGTTGAAGCCGAACCCGATCAGCATGGAGGCGACCAGCAATAAGGCAACGCCATAGGCAGGAACACGCCGCTTGAGTGTTAACATCAAACTCAACACCACCGAGGACATCAGGATCCCTACCCCATTGCATTCCGTGGCCACATTGAAAACACCCGCCCCTTTCTCCGCGACAAGAAAAACCTGAAACGGCGCCTCTTGGACCAACAAGTCAATTCGGATGCCCAACAAGGGAAGAGCCCAGGCGGACACCCTGCCAGCAAGCATCCTGAGCAATTCATCAACCTGCGGCACCAATACCAGCATCATAACGACCACGCCAAACCCTGCCAGCGCGGGATAAAAGGCTTTCACTCCGTTTCGCCCGAAACAAAACGAAAGTAAGGCGCCGACATTCAGGCATAAACCCAGAACTGAAAACGGCCATATTTGCGTGCTGGACGCAATCGCCAAAGCGAGGCAGGACAGGCCGAATAACAGCAGGCCGTGATTATTGATGGTTGGTCGGAACGGCCCTGTTTTTACGACTGTGAGCAGGGCATCGCCGAAGGCGACACCCAACAGCACAAAGGCATTCAATGCCTGGGTTGTCCCGAAACTCAGCTCCCATACGCCCCCCATCAAGGGACCATACGCAATGACCGCCACCGCCAGAATCACGAATAAAAAGAAAAGATTTTCCCTCTGCTCCGTGATCATTTTTTCAGGGCTGCTCATGATCGCTCTTAATTACTCAACCCCTGTAAGGGAGCGGGAATGCGGCCGCCTCGCCGGATAAATACAGCACAGGAATGCGTATTGACCGGCATCACAGGCCCGCCCCCGAGCAGTCCGCCAAAATCGACATAATCGCCGACTTTTTTCCCCGGCGCAGGGATCACCCTGACCGCCGTCGTCTTTTTATTGATCATGCCTATGGCGGCTTCATCCGCGATGATGCCGCTCAGGGTTTCGGCCGTGGTATCACCCGGCAAAATGACCATATCCAACCCCACGGAACACACCGCCGTCATTGCTTCAAGCTTCTCAATCGTCAAAGCCCCTTCCGCCGCACGCCGCGCCATGGTGGCATCCTCACTGACCGGGATGAAGGCACCGCTCATCCCGCCTGCACGACTGGTGGCCATGGCCCCGCCCCGCTTGACGGCATCGTTAAGCAACGCCAGCGCTGCGGTTGTCCCCGGAGAGCCAACTTTATCCAGCCCCAGTGCCTCCAGGATATCTGCGACCGAGTCACCAGGCGCAGGGGTGGGCGCCAGCGAAAGATCGATGATGTTAAAAGGCACGCCAAGACGGGTCGCACATTTCCGACCGACCAGCTCACCAGCGCGGGTTATCTTAAACGCGACCCGCTTGATTTCCTCAGCCACCGTCTGCAAATCAAGATCGCGTCCCAGCGCCTGGACAACAGCCCGGATGGTGCCCGGGCCGGAAATCCCGACGGACAACCCGCCATCGCCCTCACCCGCCCCCAGAAAGGCCCCGGCCATGAAAGGATTATCATCAACCGCATTACAAAACACCACCAACCGGGCACAGGCCCCACCACCACTGTCTGCTGTCAGGTCAGCGGCCTCCTTGATGATTTTTCCCATCAAAGCCACCGCATCCATATTGATGCCCGCCTTGGTTGTACCGATATTCACGGAAGAGCATAAACGGGAGGTCTGCGCCAACGCACTGGGGATACAGCGTATCAAGGCCTCGCCAGCGGGCGTCATCCCTTTTTGAACCAACGCCGAGAAACCCCCTATAAAATCGATTCCCAGTTCCCGGGCCGCACGATCAAGCGCGCGGGCGATCGGGGTATAATCCCGGGAATCACACGCGGCGGCAACCCAGGCGATGGGAGTGACGGATACCCGTTTATTGATAATGGGAATACCATATTCCTGCGCCACCTCCTCCGCCGTCGGAACCAGGCGCGAGGCCATCCGCATGACCTTTTCATAGCACTTCCGGGACACGCGTACGACATCCTCCCCTGCGCAATCATGAAGATCGATCCCCATGGTCACCGTACGGATATCCAGATTCTGGGCATGAATCATGCCCAGCGTTTCAATAATTTCCTGCGAACTGATTGCCATCTTTTATCCCCTGGTCATTATGATTAAATCCGGTGCATGGCCTGGAATATCTCTTCGTGTTGCGCAATAATCGAGAGCCCGGAGCTACGCCCATAGGCTTCCAAGGTGGCCTTCAGCCTGGAGTAGGGTACGGTAATTTTTTTGATATCCACCAGCATAACCATCGTAAACAGGTCGCTCATGATCGTCTGGCTCACATCCAGAATATTGGCATTCACGCTGGCCAGTACCCCTGTCACCCCGGCCATAATTCCAGGCCGATCCTCGCCGATTACCGCAATAACAATACGACTTTCCGCCTTGGTTGCCTGCGAAGCCGCGACGGCCCTCGCATGCGCCGCCAAAACCTTCATTCTCCCCTGAACCTTGACCTGCTTTTTTTTATTCTTCATCTTGGCTCCCGCCATAAATTAATGTAACAGCACCATTAAAGCCGTCATTCCCAAAAACAATAACCCTAATAAAATCTTGCTCGTAACCACATTACGGCGGCTCCAGGCGACCAGCACCGGCGTCTTCAACCCGGCACACGTCAACCCCAGCACAATGAGTAATGGCATCACAAAAACCGCATTATACACCAACAGGTAAACCATGCACCGCCAAATTGACTGCCCGCTTTTCAGCATCATGACTAAAGCTGGCACATAAACCTGACCCGTACAGACACTCTCCAAAACGGTTACAACCACTCCCACTCCCAACCCGCCAAGGATCAGGTGATGCTTCTGCAGACCACCCTTCATGACCCGATGAATCCGGGTCTGAAGTTTATCCGGCAATTTTAAGACCACATCCGCCGCCCGTCCCGTGCGATGATATCGCACCGCATCCCGGAATGACAATAAAGCGAATCCCATCATAACCGTAATCAGTAACCAATCCATGACCTCCCGCAGTCCCTGGAAAGCTGTGAGAAAACCCAACACTTTTAAAAGCCCGAACCCGATCCCGAGATAAGTCACAAAACAGGCCACCAGAAACGCCAGGCCCGATAACCACATTCGCGACACCCCTATCCGTGCCGATGACAAAAGACTCATGAATAACACCAAGGCAGCAATCGCACAGGGATTAATGCTGTCCACCGCCGCGACCGAGATCACCCCGAGCAGCGTAAACCGATCAATCCGACGCTGCAAAATCGACACATCAGTCACACCCACCCCTACCCCTCCAAGGAGAGGATCAGGCAGAAGATTTTGTGATCCAACGAGTTCCCCTCCTCGACTTGCCACTAGTTCTGGATCCCCTCCTTGGAGGGGCAAGGGGTGGGTGTGGCTGAATTGACGTCTCAACGCCTGTTCGATGGCTGGAAACAATTGCGCTTTGATCCGCGCCACTCCAGGCAGGTAATCATGACCATCAACCACAAGGCTGACGGGTTCATTGTCCTTTCCCCCGGCAACTTCCTGATAATGCACTAGCGCGATAAAATTAGACTGAATTCCAATGTCCCGTTCATGAAGATCATAGTAGCCTGAATACCGCTGCTCCAATTCAGGGAATACCGTCCGCCTCACCTCCGCACAACTGTCACATCCCGTTTCGAAAAAAAATTCCATGACCACTTTCTGCGGCGCCACCTCAGAAGCCTCATGCGCCCCCCATGCCGGTAGGGAAGTAAGGAACAGCAGCAGCAGCAACAACTTAAGCTTCACGATCATTGAGCTCCCCCATGAAGCACCCAACCCTAACCCCTCCATGGATGGGATAATATCGGCAAACTCCGAAGGAGTGCCCCTCCCTGGAAGGGTTAGGGTTGGGTGCTTCATCACACGACCGGAACAATCCAGCCGAACCTGTCCGCTTCTTCACACAACTGGATACGCGTCAGATGATCGTACAATTCCCGGGTCACAGGCCCCACCTCGAAATTGTTGTAGACCTTTTCCAGGCCTTCGCAAGTGATGGAACCAATGGGACTGATCACTGCCGCGGTGCCGGAACAAAAGGCCTCATCGGCATCGAAAGCCTCCTCCACGGACACGTTCTTCTCGACCACTTTCATGCCCATGACATCCTGTGCAATCTGCATCACTGATTTGCGGGTAATCCCCGGCAAGATCGAACCCAGGCGGGGCGTTATCACCGTTTTCCCCTTCACACAGAAGAAATTGGCCGCGCCCACCTCCTCGATATACTTGTCCTCGCGCGCATCCAGATAAATACATTCATTAAACCCTTTTGCCTTGGTTGTTTTGGCAGGTAACATCGCCCCGGCATAGTTGCCAATGGACTTTACCCCCCCCGTCCCCTTCGGTGCCGCACGATGAAACTCGCGCGTAATTTCAAGTTTAATCGGTTTGAATCCGGTTTTGAAATACGGTCCCACGGGGGAAACATAGACCATAAACGTGAATTCGGGCGCGGGCGAAACCCCCAACACAGGCCCCGTGCCCCACAGGCAGGGCCGGATGTAGAGACTGCCTTTGCCATACGGCGGTACGAATTCGATATTCCTCCGCACCAATTCCCTGATCACTTCCACAAACTTGTCCGCAGGATAGGCCGGTATACAAATCCTGTGGGCTCCTTCGCCCATACGAATGGCGTTTTCGGCAGGGCGGAACAACACGACTTTCCCCTCCTTCGTCTGCAGTGCCTTCAACCCTTCAAACAGGCCCTGCCCATAATTCAACACTCCAGCCGCCGGAGAAATCGGGATATCACCATAGGGCAGATAGGCCCCCTGATCCCATACACCATCAGGCTTGCACTTGCTGATGAACATGGTTTCTCCAGGCATGATCGAAAAAGACAGTTTGTCGAAATCAATTTTTGGGGACACGTTGTTACTCCTGCTCAATTTTAGCTGCCTCAAATCCCAGTTTCATGACTTGTAAATTTTTGCCAATCAGCTTTTGCAGCTTGGCCGAAGAAATATTATTGATGGCCGTTTCCACGGCTTTAAACGATACGATACCGGTCAGCTTGATGACTGCACCCAACATTACCATGTTTGCCATACGGCTATCCCCATGCTCCCTCGCAATACGGGTGGCTTCAATATACACCGTTTTAATATCCGTGCGTGATGTCCGTTTTTTGACCAGACTGGAATTCACGAAGAGCAGTCCCCCCGGCGCCACCTTGTCATGAAAGCAATCATAGGAGACCTCATCCAGAACCATCACCACCATCGGTTCATTCACAATCGGAGACCCGATCGCTTCATCAGACACCACCACGGTGCAGTTCGCCATCCCGCCCCGCATGGCAATCCCATAGGAGGGAAAGAAGGTGACATGCCGGTTATCAGCCAGTCCGGCATTGGCCACCAACGCTCCCAGAGAAACGACTCCCTGCCCGCCAAATCCTGCAAATATGCAACGCTGTTCCATGGTTCCAGCCTTCCTATTCCCGGGGCGTTGCACAGACGCCATCCACCTTGAACTCACCCAGGGGATACTGGGACACCATATTCTTGTCGACAAAGTCCAGAGCCTCAACCGGCTGCATGCCCCAATTGACAGGACAGGAGGTCAACACTTCAACCAGCGAAAAACCCTTGCGGTTGAGTTGAACCTCAAACGCTTTCTTGATGGCCTTCTTTGTTTTAATCACATTGGCGGGAGTGTGCACCGTGGTACGCGCCAGGTAGGTCACTCCATCCAGACTTTGCAGAAGCTCACAAATGCGGATCGGATAGCCCATACCCGACGAGGCATCACGTCCATCAGGACAAGTGGTCGCCGCCTGCCCCGGCAGGGTCGTTGGCGCCATCTGACCTCCGGTCATTCCATAAATCGCATTATTCACAAAGATGGTGGTGATATTCTCGCCGCGGTTGGCAGCATGGATAATCTCCGCCATGCCGATGGAGGCCAGGTCACCATCCCCCTGATAGGCCAGGACAAACGTATCCGGCAGGGACCGCTTGATACCGGTCGCCGCAGCGGGGGTTCGGCCGTGGGCGGATTGACATATATCCAGGCCTAAAAACGTATAAGCCAGAATGGAACATCCCACCGGAGCCATAAATACACAGTTATCAGCGAGGTTGAACTCCTCAATCAACTCGCACACCACACGATGCACCACCCCGTGGCCGCAACCGGGGCAATAAGGGGACTGCTTGCCATCCCACAATGAGGATCGCCCGGCAACTTTGATCATGTCCATATCATTCATAAGATAATTGCCTCAGGAAATTTTCCAATCAATCACGGTGCCCCGTGTTGAGATAGTACCTGCCCGTTTGTTAACCAGCACATGGTCGATGATTTCCATGATATCACGATCCCGCGGAATCCCGCCACCCGGCCGCCCATGAAAATGAAGCGCCGCATCGCCCAACCCCGCCAGTTTGACATCCTCAATCATCTGACCCAGACTCATTTCCACAACCAGAAATTCCTTGGTTTTCGCTGCCGCCTCAGAAATGGCCTGATACGGGAACGGCCAGAGTGTGATCGGCCGGATCAATCCCACTTTCAAACCCTTTGTCCTGGCCAGTTGCATCACTTGCATACAGATACGCGAGGAGGTGCCATACGCCACAAGAATGAGATCAGCATCCTCACACTGAATCGTTTCGAACATGAGTTCGTTTTTCTTCATTTCCTCAAACTTGGCTTTGAAAATCCAGTTCCACTCCTCAACCACCCCCGCCTCGAGTGAAAGGGAGTTGATCATGTTCGGTTTACGGCCATTCCGAGCACCCCCGACAGCCCAGGGCTTGGCTGGCGGATTCGGAGTGCTCTCGCTCAACATCACGGGCTCCATCATCTGTCCGATAACGGCATCCCCCAGGATGAGAACCGGGTTACGATAGCGATCCGCCACATCAAATGCTTTACCCGTCAGATCAGCGGCCTCCTGAACGGAGGCCGGGGCATAGACCACCAGATGATAATCTCCGTGCCCCCCACCCTTGCAGGACTGAAAGTAGTCCGCTTGCGAGGGTGCAATATTCCCCAGGCCGGGTCCACCCCGCATAATATTCACGATTACCGCTGGAAGTTGGGCACCCACCAGGAACGAGATGCCTTCCTGCTTAAGCGAAATGCCGGGGCCTGAGGAACTGGTCATGCTCCGCATGCCCGCAGCCGCCGCGCCATACACCATGTTAATGGCCGCCACTTCACTCTCAGCCTGGATAAACGTCCGACCCGCTGCCGGGAGGTGCACCGACATATAGGCGATCAACTCATTTTGCGGGGTTATCGGATAGCCGAAATACGATTGCACCCCAGCCCGGATGGCCGACTCAGCAATCGCCTCATTTCCCTTCATCAACACTCGTTCGCCCATAAAAACCTCTGTAATCGTTAAGTTTGCCGGGTAGAGCGCCATACCGTAATGGCGCTGTCAGGACACATTAGAGCGCACATCCCGCAACCCGTACAGCGCTCGGGATGATCCGCCACCAGATAGCGGTAGCCGGACTTATTCGCATGCCCCTGCTCAGAAAGCTTGGTCACATTGAATTTGCATGCTGCGAGACACACCCCGCACCCCTTGCACAATTCAATATTTATTTCAATTTTCCCTTTTGCCATTTACCACTCCTGCTCATTCAAAAGAAAGGGCTATAAAATTTACGATGATTCCCAACCACCCGCAATATAAAATCGAGAGCGGTCGACATGTTTGTTCATGTGGCAGTTTCCGGCACAACGGGAATATCGGTGAACTCCACCCCGTAAAGCTCGCAAACCAATTCGTCAATCTGCCTGGTCGCTGCGTGAATTTGACGCTCAAGAGCCCCTTTATCGTGCGGAGATTTAGCGACTGCTGCCTCTTTATGTAAGGCGAGTATCGCCTCAACTAAATTCCGAAGAGTACCCGCCGCACGTTCGCGTGGTACAACGATTGGCAATTGTTCAATATACTGCCGATTGAGAGCGATGTATCCACCCCGGAATGGAGTGCTTATGGCTCGAAGATAATGACTCAGTAAACTTGAATTTAGGATACCAAGAAGACAGAAGTAGTCCACCTTGGCATCGCCACGGAGAGTGATTCCATATCCCCCGCCACCGCCCCCGCCACTACCGACAAAATAATACCGCCCCTCCAAATCCGGGGCAAAACAACCGCCTCTCGCGATTGATGGGACGAGAAGCTTGGTGGTATTCATGCGAACATGGTTCTTCTTGTAGACATAACCATACCATTCAGCGCCAACTCTTCCTTTGTTACGTGATGATAAACGGGACCTGCATTCGATAAGATAGGCCCAAGTAAGAGGATACCGGGCGGCATACTCAACTGCCGGAATCAATACAGATTTCCCGTCACGCGTCTCATAGGGAAATATAAGAAGTTTGGAAACATCCGAAAAATGGTAACGGCGAATATTTAACGAACCTTTGAGAAAAGGCTTCAAGTGAGAACTCTCAAACCAATGCTCCCGTCCACTATATTTCGAAGCGCAGAGGATCTGCCCCTTTTGACGTCTGATCTCTTCCAAGATGAATACGTCGTCGGCGTCCGTCTGGAGTCCTACAAACAAATCAGCGATGTCTCCAAGTTTTAACGGACACTTACTAAGCGTGTTTAAAACATTTGCCCCAGCGCCAACGGCAAAGTTCCACTCTGCCTTTGTTATAAGCCTGGTCGGGATACGGCCCTCCGTGGTCTTTGCATTCGTCTTTTGACGTCGCACATGATAGACAGCCGCCGCTTCACGAATATTTTCAGCCTGTGGTTGGACATCGACTGCAACATCTAAGGGTTCCAATAGTTCCAGCTTCCATGCGTTCAAGTCATTCACTTTTACAAAATGACATTCCTCCACGCCTTTCTTGTCAAGGAACAGAAGGCATGTATAGGTTGTTGCACCGATGAAAATTTGCTGATCGCCGAAATGGACTACATGGGCGAGGTGTTTGCCATCAGCAATGAGCCCACGAAGCGCTTCGCCGTACTGAGCATTAAAGAACTTGTGCGGCAGAATAAAGCCCAGCCGCCCGGTCTTGTTCAGGAGGTTCAGAGCCTTTTCAACAAAGACAACGTAAATATCATAGTTTCCGGCCGCAGCCGACCGGTAAAGCGTTTTGTAAAGTTCCACCTCAACCGGAGCCCATTCCTTCATCACCTGAATACGGATATAGGGTGGATTACCGATGATCGCATCAAACCCGCCATCTCCCTTTCCGAACACCTCAGGAAAAGCCTGCTGCCAGTCGAAAACGTTAATGCGATAGCGCTCTTCCTCCGGAAGCAAAGAGAGCTGCTGATACCTGTAAGCTTCCGAACCGATTAAGGAGTTGCCGCATTTGATATTGCTGCCAAGGTCGGGTAAGGCGCGCTGATGAAAAAGCTCAAACTGCTTCGTAATACTTTCTTTGGATTCGCCTTCAAGAACCTTCAGGAGCAGAGAGAGCTTTGTAACTTCAACAGCCTGCGAGTCAATGTCCACACCGTAAATGTTGTTCAGAAGGATGCGTTTACGCTCGTCCGTGGTCAACCGGTAGTCTGTCCCAACCCGATATAGAAACTTGCCGTTTTTCTCCGGCCCGTCTTTGACGTAGTAATCGCGATGCCAGTCGAGCAGGAACTGAAATGCCTCAATAAGAAACGAGCCCGAGCCGCAAGCCATGTCACAGAAGCGGAGCTTCGCGACCTGGCGTGGCGTCTTGCCTTCGATTTGGGCCCCGATAGTTTGACGAACAATCGACTTAGTGATGAAGTCCGGCGTATAGAACACACCCCCCGCATTTCGTACCTCGGGCTTCTTCTCAACTTTTGCCTGATGCCCTTCTGTCAACCGGATCACATTGCCGAGGAATCGTTCATACACCTGGCCCAAAATGTCTGCGGACAAGACAGAAAACTCATAGGGGCTATCCGGGTAGTAGAGATTGGCGAAAATATCCTTCAAAACCTTATCGTCAAGGTTCAACGATAACGATAACTCGTCAGGAAGTTCGGGGCGCCCCTTTTCACCTTGGAAATGAAACAAGCCGGAGTTGTAGCGCTCATCTGCCCGCTGAAAGAACTCGCAAAGCCGGGGATAAACCCGCTCGCCGTTTTGCAGAGTCATCAATCGACCATAAGGTTCAATGCCCCGATCTTCGCAGATGCGTAAAAAGATGATCCGGTCGATCGTACGCTGAACGGAAAAATTTAGTTCGCGTTGCGTAAGTTTTGGGTTACGCATGGCGATATTCCGGGCGAGTAAGTCACGCCAGCGTTCAATTTCCTCAAGGAAGGCATTATCAACAGTGGCCGTTCCCCGCTTGCCCTTAGAACTTTCCGCGAATTTATCGAACGAGCCTTTCAGAACGGCGTCCCGTGAGAATATTGCGGCGATATCATCCCACTTCTCGGCATACTGCTCACAGGTCAGATACAACACGCGCCCGACAGCCGAGGAGTCGTTTTTACTTGGCTTGATCCGGCAGTCGTAAACCGCAAATTCCTCAAAGTCGGTCAAGATGCTCAAGGGCAATTTGGCGGACCAGCCATAACGCCGGAGTTGGTAGGCCGGATGCGGCGAGTCCTTGATGTTCACAGACGGTTTTTTACACTCGACAAAAAACTTGCGGGCACCGCCAATTCGGAAACACGAATCAGGCGCCTCAGTCGCTACGCCAATTTTCAAGGCGTCTTCATGAATAACATCCTTGTAGGCTTCGGCATAACCCAATTCATTGTGAACATCCCAGCCCAGGGCCTTGAAAAATGGATCAATGAATTCGACACGGATCGGAATCTCTTTGTATTGACCTGACTGATACGACTCGCGCTGTTGGGCGAAGCGTTCCAGCAATCTTGTAATCTCTTTTGGTATGGCCATTTTGTTCAACTTCAATGATGTATGTCGTGAACGATAGCACAGCAAGCGGCATAATCGAGTCTTTCCTGATTATTGTCTTACTGGAAATAGGCCATCGAGATAGAGACCAACCGAACCATTTACATTCCACCAACGTTTAATCTATTTGAGCCCTACAAAAGGTTGTATATACTGTCGGGGCAGTACTTAAAGAAGGAATCATCTTATGAAAAAACATCCATTTATCGCGTCGTTCTTTTTCGCCAGCCTGCTTGCCTTGACATTTACGGCATCTGCCGCCCCCGAAACACTTGTCTCCAAACAAGCGGTGGGGGGAAAGATCGATATCTCCACCGCCAAGGAAGCGGAAGCCGCCATTAACCGTGGTCTGGATTGGCTCGCCGCCCAGCAGAAGGAGGACGGATCCTGGTCCGAGGCGAGTTTCCCAGCCCTCACCGCCCTCCCCCTCTGGGCGTTCAGCATGAGCAACCATCCTAAAAAGGCCGAAATCACCGCCAAGGCCGCTAAATTCATTCTGAGTAATGTGCAGCCTGATGGCGGCATCTATCGAAAACTTCCCGGCAAAGGCGGCGGACTAAGCAACTATAATACCGCTCTCTGCATGATTGCCCTGCATTCGCTGAATGACCCCACCTATACGCCCGTGGTGCTTAAGGCCCGTAAATTTGTGGCCGCAGGCCAGCACTTCGGAAGTGACGTCTATGAGGGCGGCATGGGTTATGACCGCGAAACCGGCCGTGACTATACCGATTTGAGCGATTCTGTCATCGCCTACGAATCCATGCGCCTGACCCAAAGCGTTGAAGACCTACGCGATAAATCCGAAGCCCATGTCGATCTGGATTGGGCCGCCGCTGTGCGTTACCTCGACCGGGTCCAGAACAAGCCCGCCTCAGGCGCTGAAAATGCCGGTGGCTTCGGTTACCGTCCAGATGAAAGCAAAGCCGGCACCAGCACTAACAAGGAAGGGGCCGTCATCTTTCGCTCGTATGGAAGCATGACCTACGCCGGCTTATTGAGTTTGATCTATGCCGACGTGAATAAGAATGATCCCCGCGTTCAGTCCGCCTTCGATTGGGCCGCCAAACACTGGACTCTGGAAGAAAACCCGGGCATGGGCAATCAGGGACTCTTTTATTTCTACAGCGTCCTCAGCAAGGCGCTGGCAGCCTATGGCCGTGACACCATTCCCTCCAAGGATCAAAGTCAGATCTTATGGCGCGATGCACTTGTCAAAAAATTGATCAACCTGCAAAAAGTGGACTCCAAGACCGGCCATGGGTACTGGGTCAACAACAATAACCGCTTTTGGGAGGCCAACGATATCCTGGTGACTTCTTACACGCTATTGGCTCTAGAAGTGACGATGGGGAAATAAGGGTATTAGCGAGCAGTGTGCAGTGAGCAGCAGGCAGAAACTTCTGCTTACTGCCCACTGATGTCTGCCTACTGTTTCAGCGCCTCATTCATACTACCCGTCCGGTAGCCCTGAAGGTCGGCGGCAACATACTTAAAGCCAGCTTCTTTGGCCGTCTTGATCACAATCTCACGTACTTCAGGCTCGCAGAGTCGCGATAATTCTGACGGATCCACCTCGATGCGGGCAATCTCACCATGATGCCGCACACGCAGTTGGCGAAACCCCATCTTCCACAGCACGCCCTCAACATGATCAATTGCCTTCAGTTTTTCTTCGGTAATCGGGGTCCCAAAGGGCACCCGCGAGGCCAGACAGGCCAGGGACGGCTTATCCGCTGTCGGCAGATTCATCTGCCGCGATAACGCCCTGACTTCGATTTTGGTCATGCCCACTTCCAGCAAGGGACTTCGCACCCGGCCTTCTGCCATCGCACGCCGCCCCGGCCGGATATCGCCCAGATCGTCCATTGTGGTTCCGTCCACAATCACCTTAATCCCCTCACGATCGGCTATCTCCCGGACATAGTGCACGAGCTCTTTCTTGCAGTAATAACAACGATCGGGCGGATTGGCGGAAAAACACGGATCATTGATTTCGTGCGTTGAGATCTCAATTTGGCGGATTCCCATATTCCGAGCCTGTTCGGCAGCCTCTTTCTGCTCCCACTCAGGATAGGTGGAGGAAAGGGCTGTTACCGCCACGGCGCGGTCGCCCAAAACCTGAACAGCCACCGCCGCCAGAAACGTGCTATCCACACCACCGGAATAGGCCACCACCACCCCTCCGGTTTCCCGCAATAGATTTTGAAGTTTTACTAATTTATTTTGCATGCGTCCCCTTTGCCTCTTCCCCCACCCGCAAATACATCGTCACCGCCGGTGCTCCCGCATTCGTTGCCGCCACCCGCCATTCACACCACCCTGCCACGGCGGCTGAATTACTCGCCGGAGCTGCAGTCACCAGCCAGCCTTGTTGACCCGCTTGATCCACAATAGCTTGTTGCTCCATTCCTGACAAGGACTGGGATAATATGGTTTCACCTTCAAGCACAGCCGACAAACGAAGTCGCGCAAAGGATTCCGCCCGCAAAGTATTAAGGTGGACATGCACCAACACACCAACAATCACCCCGAGAATGGCGAGTGCCACCAGGGACTCTATAAGCGTGAATCCGTTTTTATTCACAGAACTCACAAATTCGCGCTACTGATGTCAGCGGCCTCACCCGTGCCGCCTTCCTCCCCATCGGAACCATAGGATACGATTTCGTAAGGTTCCCCTTTTCTGCCGGGCACAAGATAGATATAGGGATTCCCCCAGGGATCCTTGGGCAGGTTGCGGCTCTCCAGATAGCCCTCGGCAGGATACTCCTTTGGCAGCGGAGGGATGGAGGTCGCCACACATAATGCCTCAAGCCCCTGCGCGGTGGAAGGGTACTGGGCATGCGCCGCCTTGTACATCTGCAATGCCGTCTGAAACGTTTTAATCTGCGCGCGGGAAGCTTCCAGCTTGGCCTTCCGCAAATAGCCCGCCACGGATAACCCGACTACGCCAGACAAAATACCAATGATCGTCATCGCGATCAGAATCTCAATTAAAGTAAAACCGCTTCGCTTGTTCATTCATCCTCCCGCTCACCACCCAGTTTGCCGCCGCAAAACTTATCATAGAGTGCGTCCAACTTCGCCACATAATACGGCACATTCTCATCCCGCTCAACGGGATTCCACTCTCCCACCAGACGCGCCGCCGCAAAGACCTGAACGCTTTTCTTCGCTCCAGCCACATAATAGGCTAACTGGTCACCTGCCCGATAATCCCTGCCGGACTTCAAGGCCAGTTCATAAGCCGCATTCCGCCCGCGCCCCTTCCCTTCGAGTTTGGCGGAATAGGTGGCAGGGGCATCCTGCAATGTTTCCGTTTTGGCCAGCATCGCAATGGGCCACTGACGCTCCTTAATGGCCGCTTCAAATTGCGCCTTCAACGCCGGAAGTTCCTTATCTTTCCCATCCAATTTGAAACGGATCAACTCGCGAAGAAATTTCCGTTGGAAAGGTTCAAGCCCTCTCGACTTCAACGCCGCGCCTTTAATAATAATTTCCTGCTTCTCCGTCAGCAGCGCGTAATTCTTCATCTTGTAGCTGAACATCGCCACATATTCGCCATCAAACTCAACATCAATGCCCTCCGGCAAGGACTCGGAAAAGCGGTTTCTAAATGCTTTCTGGGCGCTAACGCCACCTGCAGGGGGAATATAATAAACACCATCCGTATCGATCTCGACAGGCTGCGCGCCATTCTGCTTCAACCAGTCAATCATGTGGCGCAGCAGTTCCCGCCCTTCCGACGCCACCCGCTCGGCGGCATCGAAATCGCTGAATCGGACCTGATCGAATCCAAGATACCCATAGAAGGAGTTAATCAAGATCTTAAAGGTGGATTGCAAGGCGCCGAAATGGATCCGCTCACCTTCAGAACCCGCCTGCTGTTCATGCTGCCTGGCATCCAGTCGGAACCGGCGCAACTGCTCCAAGAGCAGATGAAATACGCCCAGGCTGTCAGTCTTGGGGCCGATTTTACGTGTCAACATAAGCGAGGGATAAAGCGAGCGCACATCGCAATGATGTACGTTTTGAATGACGCCCTCCATAAACATATCCGTATATCCCCCGGCAAAGGGGCGCCCCCGTTCAGGCATGGGAATGGCCCTTTTCTGTCGGAGATATTCCCGCAGTATGAGGGCATCAATTTTGGTCGCATTCCCCCGGATGGCAATATTCTGGTACGAGAAGGGAATCATCTGGGCCTGGATAAACGCACTTTGCGAAAGCAGGCGACTCAGCGCCTCGGTTTCATCGATATCATGCAAGGCATACTGCATCAGCTTTTCAGGATTGCGCTTAAACTCCGCCGATATCTCGCTCCCTTCGATATAGATCCGGTCCGCCGGCGCGATGCCGAAATGTCGGGCTACATCTTTGAGCCCATACCCATCGAGTGCACGATGGGTAATGTCATACGCCTGAACCATGAAGTAGGTATCCACGATCTGCCGGCCAAACACCTCAAACCGCGTGAATGAAATCGTCCGCTCTCCCACCGAGAACCGGCTGGGCCGTGAATCCGGCGTGGCCCCGTTCCGGCCAATCGCCAGTTTCACCCCGCAACGCTTGGCGCGTTTCGTGAGATAGGGCAGATCGAAATTGAAAATATTATGCCCTTCAATGACGTCTGGATCCCG
>JBAXDB010000004.1:0-49752 GCA_037141135.1 bacterium
GGACTACGAAAGTTGGCAGTATGTCAAATGTGCAGCAGGCATTCAAGCTTGAACGAAGCGGCTCAAATTACAAAACGGGCAAAGATGGCCAGCGAGGCCGCCGTCCTCGGCGGCCGTCATTGGGAGCCAATAGAGTTTGTCCTGCGCTCACCTCTGGCCCCCAGCAATTCGCATTATGAACTATCTCACAAGTAATTATTCAGTTTCCAGCTAACGACTCTCTACGCCCGGAACCCACCCCTGACCCCTCCAAGCCTCCTTCGCCGCGATTCTCTGCGAGATCGGGGCTACGGAGGCTTGGAGGGGTCAGGGGTGGGTTGACCTTGAGCGGCCTCCAAAAATATCATTTCTATGATCGGAAAATGATTAGGTGGGCATGCGAATTGCTGCCTGGCCCTCCGTTTTTCTGGCGCTTTTGTCAGCTTACAGGTAGAATGAAGCCGAATGAGGGAATACACGATGAAAGCGACACATTGGATTACCTTTGGCTTAGTGCTGATGGCATTGACAGGGTTTGGCGTCATCATGGCCTCAGCCGAAGCGATCAAGCCTGGCGACACCGTTGAAACCGTCATTCAAGAATTAGGTAAACCTCAAGGCCGAATTTCTTCGGGGATTTATGACGTGTTTCTTTATGACCGTGGAAAAGTGGAATTGAAAGACGGCCTCGTGACCAGTGTCGAATTGGTCTCAGCGGAAGTGGCGGCGGCACGTAAAATTGCACAGGAAAAGCGCCAACAGGAGGCGGTACAACGCGCCTTGGAACTCCGGGAGAGCCGTCGTGTAGAGGGAGCCAAAGTAATGGCAGATCATCTCGCCGACACCTCTTTCCGGACACAATCCGCCGGTGAACAATTAGAGTATTGGGATCTCTTCAAAAATCAGTACCCTGAAATCGACATCGGCTCGGTTTACGCCAATCTGTCCCGGCAATACCAAGTCGAACTGGAACAGGCCAGAGTCCGCGAGCAGCTGGCAGACTTGCAGCAACGTACTGCCGCTGCCGAGGCCCGCGCCTTGCGCGCTGAACAGGCCGCAGAGGAGGCCTATTCGGCACGACCCACCGTAACCTACCTCTCCCCCCCTTGGATTCAAAGCTATCCTTACAATTACCGCCCACATCCCTCTTACAATGATACCCGGCCTGATCCCCCCAAACACAGTTACCAGGTCACTCATCCGGTCCCTGTCACACCCGCTTGCCCTGTCACGCCTGCACCCCGCAAGACGCCGCCGGGCAAATATCCCAAACCGGGCGGATCTTCAAGTTCCACGGGAGTTACGTTCAACGTGAAATCCAGCTGGCACTAAGATAATGTCAACCATAGGCAAAACCCAACCCGCCATACGGGCACCCCTCCGAGGAGGGGATCTCGAAAATACATCTTCACACTTTAGCAGCTCCCCTCCCTGGAGGGGTCGGGGGTGGGTTCTTTCTCTGGCTCGGTCGTTGACTTAAAGCCTTCTGTCTCCTATTCTATATGACCTATGACGACCGCACTACCGACCAGTTTAACGGGGTTGCTGAAGCGCACCGGACTCCTATCCGAAGCACAGATCACAACCCTGCTCCAACATGCCCAGCAGAACGACCTTTCCATCACCCGTGCGGCCGTCGCCCAGGGTTTTACAACCGAAGATGCGTTTCTTGAATCCCTGGCCTCCGTTCTGCATGTCCCGTTCCTGCGGCTTGGAACGATGTCCATCGAAGCCGCCATTCTTGAAAAACTGCCAACCCGGACTGTCTTCCAATACAACGTCATTCCCTACGCCATTGAAAACGGGGCCCTGATGGTGGCCACCAACGATCCTTTTGACAGCGGTCTCGTGGATGCCCTCCGCCTGGCTTCAGGCATGCGGGTAAAGCTGGCGCTAGGGCTGCTCAACGACATCGCCAACGCCACCAAGAAATTCTACGGCGTGGGTGCCGACACGATGGAAAAGCTGATGCAGGACGACCATCGTATTGAAGTCGCCCCTGACGATGCCCTCATGAAAACCGATCTGGGCGAACTGGACCAAGAGGCGTCTATTGTCCGCTTCGTGAACCAGATCATCTGGGAGGCCTATCAGGAACGCGCCACGGATATCCACATGGAGCCGATGGAATCACAATTGCGAATCCGCTACCGTGTTGACGGGGTATTGCATCAGACGCCGCTCCCCGCCCAGCTCTCCCGCTTTCAAGCGGCCATCATCTCGCGTATCAAGGTGATGGCCAACATGGATATTGCCGAAAAACGTCTGCCTCAAGATGGCCGTATCGGCATGCGCATCCAGGGCGAGGACATTGATATCCGTGTTTCCACCCTCCCGACCACCTATGGCGAGAGCGTCAGTTTGCGTCTGCTGATGCGCGGCAAGGAATTCATCGGCCTCCGGCAGTTGGGACTCCGCGAACGGGACGAAACCATTATCCGCAAGATCATTGAGAAACCGAATGGCATTATTCTAGTGACCGGCCCAACCGGCTCTGGAAAATCCACCTCGCTTTACGCCTATCTTCACGAGATCAATACGATTGACCAGCGCATCATCACGGTCGAAGATCCTATCGAATACGAAATGGCCGGCATCAACCAGTGCAACGTCAAATCTGAAATCGGACTCACCTTCGCCAATGCCTTGCGCTCCATCCTGCGCCAGGATCCGGACATCATCATGATCGGTGAAATCCGGGACTTTGAAACCGCTGAAATTGCCATTCGCGCCTCCCTGACAGGGCATTTGGTGTTCAGCACCCTGCATACCAACGATGCCGGTGGTGCCGTTACCCGCCTTCTCGACATGGGCGTGGAACCGTTCCTTGTGGCCTCCTCCCTGGAAGCCGTCGTCGCCCAACGGCTGGTGCGCCGGCTTTGCCCGGCCTGCAAACGCCCGGTCAAAAATCCGGACCTGGTACTTCTCGGGAGTCTCGGGTTTCCCATGGACAAAATCGCCACCTCCAATATGCATGAGCCTGTCGGTTGCGAAAAATGCCGCATGACCGGGTTCCGCGGGCGAACCGGCCTCTACGAACTGCTTGCCATTACCGAGGGGATTGAGCATCTGATCCTGCAACGTTCCTCCTCCAACGCCATCAAACAAAAGGCGGTTGAGGAAGGCATGCAAACCTTACGCGACGACGGCTGGATCAAGGTTCTGGAAGGTATTACCACAGTGGAAGAAGTGGTCCGTGTATCGGAGGATGCGGATTGATTTTCAACTACATAGCCAAGGATAAAACCGGTCAGCGCGTGGAAGGCTCAATTGAGGCAAATGACAGGTTGACTGCGTTGCGTCAGGTGGAAAAAAAGGGTCTGGTCCCCGTATCCATCGCCAGCGGAACCGCACCGGCCAAACCCCAAGCACCCAAGTCCAAGACACCTGCCCCTAAACTGAGCTTCAGCTTTAACAAAACCCCCCGCATGAAACCACGGGAAATCCTGGTCTTTTCCACTGAACTCAGCGACTTGCTCGCTTCCGGCATGAATCTCGGCCAGGCCCTGTCCACGCTGGCCAACCGGAAAACGGGCGCAGCCTCGGACGGAATCATCCGGGATCTCAGGGATCAGATCATTCAAGGAACCACACTTTCCGACTCCATGGCCAAACATCCCAAATCATTCCCATCACTCTACGTCAGTATGGTCAAGGTCGGTGAGGCCAGCGGTGCGCTCGCGGAAATCATGCTCCGGCTGGTCGAGCATTTTGAGCGGGTCCAGGATCTGAAGGAAAAAGTGGTGATGGCGCTGGTCTACCCCTGCATCGTGCTGGTGATGGGCTTCGCCACCATGGTTTTCTCAATGGTGTTTGTAATCCCGAAATTTTCCGCCATATTCCTCGAGATGGGCAGTACGCTGCCTCTTCCGACTCGTATGCTGATAGGCCTGAGCCAGGGCATGCTTAAATATGGCTGGCTGGCGCTGGGCTTAACCTGCCTGGGAATTTTTCTGTTGAACCGCTACCTGAGCACGCTGGAGGGCAAGCAGCGGTGGCACCGCATACAATTGAAAGCCCCATTCATCAAGGGCATCGTCGCCTCCAGCACCTATGCCAATTTTGCCCGCACCCTGAGCACTCTCCTGAGTAACGGGGTTCCCGCCCTGCAAGCCCTGACCATCGTTGAAAAAACCGTTGATAACGTCATCATCGCCGCCGAAATCAGGAATGCCCGCGACCGGGTTACCGACGGCACCACCATTTCCGGCCCCCTGGCGGCAGGCAAGGTCTTTCCCCCGCTGATGACCGATATGCTGGCGATTGGCGAGCAGACGGGGGATATGGCCAGCGCCCTCAAGCATATTGCCCACCGTTACGAAAATGAATTGAACCGGAACGTCAAGCTGTTCACTACGGCGTTGGAACCCATTTTGATCGTGGTCGTCGCGCTTCTGGTCGGTTTTATCGCCGTCAGTATTGTTATGGCCGTGTTTAATATCACAAGTGGGTTGGGTGTTTAAAAAAGGAGATGAACATGAATATGAAAAAGATCGCATCAGTCCTGTTATTGAAGTCCGATAAGCATGATTCGCGCGCCGGCTTCACCTTGGTGGAAATCCTGCTCGTGGTCGCTATTCTCGGAATTCTGGCCGGTGTGGCCGTGGTCAGCCTCAAGGGTCGCACACAGGCTGCCAACATCACGGCCGCCCGCACCAGCATTCAAGCCATTTCAACGGCCATCGACACCTATGAGGTGGACAACGGGGTGTTTCCGCCAAGCCTTCAAAACTTGCTGACCAAGGGGAGTGAGCTCAACTGGAATGGGCCTTATTTAAAAGATGGCCGCATGCCGAAGAGCCCGTGGGGCGAGGATTTCATCTATACCCTCAAAGGTGATTCGTATGAACTCAAGGCGGCAAAACCCGACGGTAGTTTCGTCACCAACTAATTGAATATTGAACATTCCATGCCCGGGCCCAACCATCCGCAGCGCCTTGGTTTCACCCTGGTGGAAATCCTGATGGTGCTTGCCATTATGGGTATTATGACGATTGTGGCCATGCCCTCACTCGTCAAATCCATCCGGGGGAACCGGCTAAGGGTGGGGACCCGCACCATCGTCATGGCGGCTAATTATGCCCGCACCAGCGCCATTCTGCGGAATCAGGAAATGAAACTGACCATCGACAAGGAAAACAATCAGGTAAGCGTCGACCCGCTCCGCTCAGCCGCCCCCGCTCTTCCCGGCGACCAGATCTTTAAGACTGAAACGCCTGTGCCGGCACCGGAGTCAGCCCCAGGTCCCGACGCCCCGGCTGAACCCCAAAGCAGCGCAGCCCCCTTCAGAAGTATCACCCGCAAATTAGATGCCGTGCAGATTGAGTCTTTTACAGTTGACGGAAAGAAGGGCGGCTCCAAAGACGATGCCGCAACGGTAGTGTATCAGTCCAACGGCCGGTGCACCCCCTTTGAGGCCCGCATCATTGATGAATTCGGCGGAAAAATGGTCGTTACCGTGGATGCCATCGGCTCTGTCAAGGTTGTCCAGAAAGGAAATTGAGGCGTGACCAGCAGCCCGTTGAAAAACACATCCATTGACCCGGCAAGACGGCCAGCGAGGCCGCTGGCCCTCCAAAATACAGGAAAAACGATGGTTTTTAGGGATGGAGGGCCGCCGGCCTCGGCGGCCAGAGACTCTGAAAACGGAATGACCCTCATTGAGATTCTCATGGCCCTCGCCATCCTTGCGATTTCGGCTGGAGTACTCATGACCGCCACCTCGCGCTGTCTCGCTGTCGTCAGTACGGCAAAGAATTACTATGAGGCACGCCGGATTCTGGAAACCGGGGAGCTTGAATATCCACTGCTCGTTGTTCAGAAAAAGGGCGAGAAGGAACTAAAGGCCCTGAACCTGAATGTGGGACCCATCGAATACCCGCACAACTTCAGCTATCAACGCACTTCAGAGCGGGATACCGAAAAGGAAGATCTCATGATCGTGAAGAGCCGCGTCACCTGGTCAGCCAGGGGCAAAGCCTCGTTCGAAGAAGTGACCAGCTATTTGTACTATACCAATGACGTGACGGGCCTTTGAGAACATGAATCCAGAATCCAGAATCCAGAATCCAGAATCACGCCCCCCCTCCGAACTTCGGACCTCGGCCTCTCACCTCTTACATCTCACCCCTCACGCTTCACGTCTCACGCCTCACGCCTCACGTCTCACCCCTCACGCTTCACCTCCCCGCGGCTTCACTCTGATCGAACTCCTGGTCGCCTTGGCCATCATGACGCTGGTCTGTGGTGCCTGCTTCATGCTGCTTTCCACCGTCAGCAAAGCCTGGCAGCGGGGCACGGCATTAAGTAAAGATCTCCATGCCGGTGATTTTGTAATCGAACAACTGGTGGGCGCCCTCCGTTCGGCCCGTTACCGCAATGCGGATGACGGCTTGATCCTCAAAAAGAGCGGCAGCGGAAATACCGCCGCCGACAGCATTTCGTGGGTCAAGGAGGGCTCGGACCTGGTGGGAGTAAACTCCTATATGGCCAAGACCTTCCATCATGTCCGCTTCTTTATAGGACAGGACAAAAAAGGCAATCGTGGGGCAGCTTTTACCGCCTGGGGTGACGAATATCTTCAACCTGACGATTTCGAATCCGATTCCCTTGAACCGGAAGTGCTCTCAGACCGGATTACCGGACTGGGTATCCGTGTGGCGACCAATGATTTCGAAGCCGAGAAAATCGAGTGGCTTGACGAGTGGGAAGGCAAATGCAGTGCAGGGGGAGACCTCACCAATCATCTTCCCCGTTTTGTCGAGATCACGCTCTACTTACAACCGCTGGAAGAAGGAAGCCCGCCTTTGGAAATGAAAAGGCTGGTTGATATCCCCATCGCCAGGGAGGGGATACGATGAAACGCGGCTCCGCCTTAATCATTGTCCTCTGGGTCGTTGCCCTCCTCTCCGTCTTAATCGGGGGGTTTGCCTTTGACATGCATGTTGAAGCGAAAATCGTATCCCACCTCCGCAAAAGACTTAAGGCCGAATATCTCTCAAAAGCAGGGATGGAATACGCCCAGGCTCTTTTCATACACAGCCAGGAGATCAAAGGCAAAGCGGATACTGACGAAACAAAAGGCAAATACTGGTACGATGCCGCCAAGCGCTTGCATCAGGGCTATGCCATCATGGGCTTGACGGCAAAGCTCGGGGAAGGAGCCTTTGTGCTGGATATCCTCCCGGAACCCGCATTGAGAAACATCAATGCGCTCAAAGATGAGGATTGGGAATGTATCTTCAAGTTGAGCGGCGTACCGGAAGAAAAATGGAGCGAACTGATCGACTGCCTCAATGACTGGCGCGACCCCGACGATCAGCCCAATATGGATGGCGCGGAGACGGATGATTATTACGCCCGATTGGACCCTCCCTACAAGGCGCGAGGACATAGGGCAACGGCGACCAGCAAACCCTCAAAACTCACAGCACCTAACCAAATGGTTAATCTGGACACCATCGAAGAACTTCTCCTCATCAAAGGCTGGAACCATGCCATCCTTTACGGAGGCTATGCCGAGGACGGGGACACCAACACCCCCGCCATGACCGGAATCGCCGATCTGCTCACCGCCAGCCCGGAGGCCGGGGAAACGGTGAATATCAATGCGGCCTCAAAGCGGGTGCTGATGACCCTGCCCGGTATTGACAGCACTCTGGCCGACGCCATTATTGCTGAACGGGAACAGGGCGGCAGACAAGGTTTGACAGGGAGCGCGCAAATAAGTGAAGATTACTTTTTTACTGACGTGAACAACCTGTTTAGCCGGGTTTCCGAACTATCCAGACTCACGCCGGAGGAACAACAGCGCCTTAGAACGCTGGGAGGAACCGCTTCCTCTGTCCTTCGAGTTCGTTCATCGGGAGTGGTACAAGGTGTTGAATACCGGATGACCTCCACGCTGGGGATATCCGCCTCCGGCAGTGGGGCAAGGCAATTACGCAGATAAGCGACGATTATGGCTGCTAAAGTCCTGACAAGCATGGCTGTACGGTCCCGCTCATTGGAGTGGGCTGTTCTGCATAAAGTGGGCGAGAAGAAATCCTCGACCGCGCCCCGTTCTATTGAACTGGATCTCGGCGAAAATCAGAAAAACATACTGGCGGGACTCCAGGCCGGGCAAGATCGCCTGGTTGAGGAAATCCGGACTAAATGCGGCCGCATCCCCGCTCCGGTCAGTATCGGAATTCCCGCCTCGTGGGTATTGTTGCGGATTGCGGAACTCCCGTCCGGGAGTCCCGAAGAAATCAAAAGCATGGCCGAACTCCAGATCGACAAATTTTCCCCTTTTCCGATCGAGGAATCGGCTATCTCCTACGAAGTTCTCTCAGAGCAGGATGGACGTTGCCGCCTGCTGTTAAGCGCCATCCGGACAGACACCATCAATCTTCTGGCGGGCGCCTTGCGGGCCGCAGGCATCGAACCTAAATGGGTGGATATCAACCTTCTGGGCTGGTGGAAACTGCTTCAGGACGCCGGCAAGGTTCATCAAACAGGTATTCACGTCATAATTATTCTGGAAGATGCAACCTGCGACATCGTCATCGCCGCCGCCGGAATCCCCATCGCCATGCGCTCTTTAAGCGGAATGGACGATATGCCAGCCGAAGACGCGGACGAAGAGATTGCCAGGGAAACCGCCTTAACGCTTTCGGCGCTGGATTTAGATCATGCCGGCAGTCATCCGGCCGTCTTTTCCATCTGGCACAGAGGCGAAAGTCCGGCGGGTCTCATTAAAGTCTTTGCAGAACAATTTCAAATCGCGACCCATTCCGAAGCCCTCGACTCCCTCCCCCCCCTCGCCGAGGGCTTGCTCCGGCGCACCGAAACGAGAACTTCCGGACGAATGGATCTCGCACCCATCGCCTGGCTGCAGACGGAAACAGCCCTGCGGACCAAACGCCGGGTGATCCTGTTCTCGGTTATCGCGGCCTCCCTGTGGCTCACCGGCATGCTCGCCATGTTAGGCGGACTCCAGATCCAGAAAAACAGCATCGCATCCCTCACTACGGAACTGACCGAACTGAAGGCACCGGCTGAAAAAGTCAAAGCCATCCGGGAGCGGACCCAGAGTTTAACCAAATATATGGATCGTTCCTTCTCCGGTCTGGAATGTCTCCGGGAAATCAGTGACCGGCTTCCCCCGGGGATCACGCTTAAATCCTTCAACTACCACAAAAACAAGAATCTGGATATAAGCGGCGAGGCCGAGGAATACGCGCTGATTGCCGACTTAAAAAAAGATATCGAACGTTCAAAACTTTTTGTTTCCTCTGAGTTGTCGCGAACCAGCCGAACCAAGGAGGGGAAAGAGATATTCAAAATTGTCTGCATCCTGCCGGGAGGTGAACAGCCATGAAAATCTCCCCCCGTGAAATGGTTCTTGTCTGGGCAACCGGCGTGGTGGCGCTGGGAGGGCTTACTTTCTTTCTGGTTGACCCCCGGATCAAGGAGTGGAAGGTTCTTGCTGAAAAGAAGACCGCGCTTGAACGCGATGTTGAAAAGCAGAAATATTTGATCTCCCAGGCACCGAAGTGGGATGCCCAGCTCAAAAGTCTGAAGAAGAAACTGCCCACCCATCCGCAAGGAAAAGATGTCAGCACGGATCTCCAGATTCTCATTGAGCGACTGGCAAAGGCGAATAATCTCAATCTGATCAGCCGTGACGCTGAAAAAGAGACGCTCAAAGGGAGCATGTATGAGGTGGCGATCAACTGCAAATGGGAAGGAAAACTGGCATCCCTGACCCGTTTCCTCTTTGACCTGCAAAAAGAAGATGTTATTTTAGACATTAGTCAGTTAAGCATTTCACCAAATGAGAAGTTGGTGTTGCGAGGGGGCTTCACGGTCTACTGTTCGTATTCCAGGGCACCCCTCGCCGGTGGCGAAAAAGAATAACCGAAGTCAAAGGCTATAAAATGACGTCTTTTCAGTGCATTATGAGAAGTCTATTGGGGATACTGGTATTAACCGGTTCCCTCCTCCAGCACGCTCCGGCGCAAGCGCAGGGATTGCCCCCTGTTCCTTCAGCCACGCCATCCGGCATCACGCGTGCCACTGCAACCAAATCGGACACCAATCGCACGGTTGAGTTGAAGTTTAATCAGGCCGCTTTGGACATGGTGCTTCAATACTATTGTTCGGAATTGACCGGCCGCACCCTGTTGCAGGCGCCCAACGTCAACGCCACCATTACCCTGCGCAGTCAGACTGAATTGACAGTTCCTGAGGCCATACAAGCCATCAAGGCCGTACTGGCCATGAATAACATCGCCTTGATTAACCAAGGCGACAAGTTCGTCAAGGCCGTGCCCATCACTGCCGCCCCCCAGGAAGGCCTGCAGATCCAGTCTAATCAAACCGATCAGGTCATTCATCCTGAAACCGATGACCTGGTGAGTGAAGTCATACCCCTGAAGTTCATTGATCCGGCTGAAGCTCAAAAGGCCATTGCGGGTCTCATACACCCCTATGGCAAAATCCTCCCCCTGGAACGGATCAACAGCCTCTTGGTCGCGGACACCTCGGTCAACCTTAATCGTATTAAGGATATCCTGACCCGTGTTGATCAACCGCTGGACATCAAGGAATCCATCCATATTCTGCAGATGCGCAATTCCAAGCCATCGGACATCAAAACAAAACTGGAAGAAATCATTGCCGACCAAAAAGATAAGGAAAAGCAACCCACCGTCCGCCGCCTCAGAGACTCGGGAGCTCCCGGCGTCGACACAACCCCTGCCCCTGTTGCCATACCCGGCGTGATCCGGGCCCGCAGCGTTGTGGCAGGAACCTCAAAGACTGATGCCACAGAGAGCGAAGCAAGCGACGACCGGATGATCAGAGGCAATGTAAAAGTCATCGCCGATGACCGGACAGGCTCCCTGATCATTATTACCCGTCAGGAAAATATGAAATTTTTCGAGCAGGTGGTGGCCGCGCTGGATGTGGGAACCGCCCCGGACGTGACGATTGAGGTCATGCGGCTGGAGTATGCTGACGCCGAGGAAGTAGCCTCCATGCTGAACGCCTTGATCGGGGCGGCGGCCAGTCCCACCTCCAAGAGTTCCGCACCAAAGAAAACAGCCTCAAGTGGTACGGGATCGACCCGGCCCGATGGCACCCCGGGCGCTACGACAACACCCGCCGCACGCGAAGAGCCCCGCAGCTACCAGTTACAGGAATTTATTGAACAGCAGCGCCAATTGGCCAGCGCCAAAGGGCCCGAGGGCAAGACCAAGGTCGGCCAACTCTCAGCCGAAAATATTAAAATTCTCGCCGATAAGCGCACCAACGGCTTGATTCTCATGGCCAGCAAGGCTGACATGGCCGCACTGAAAGACATTTTGAAAGGAATGGATGTCATGCTTTCGCAGGTGCTTATCGAAGCGGTGATCATGCAGGTGTCCTTGGACAAGACCTTGGAGCGGGGCGTCGACTGGGTTCAACGTTCCATGATTGCTTATAATGATCGCAGTGGCGGCCGGAATGCAGAATTCGGATTTGCCGGCGCTGGCGGGGGCGGTAAAGGAACTCCTATAAACGCCACGACCATCAACTCCTCAGCAGGTATTGGAGGCGCTGGCGGCCTGACTTACTATTTCACACGGTTCGGACTCAACCTTGACGCGGTGATCAAAATGTCGCAAAGCGACAATCGCTCAAAAATCATTGCCTCACCCATCATCCTCACCACCGATAACAAGGAAGCCAAAATTGATGTTTCTGAGGAAGAATATTTTTACAAAGGCGTCAGTTTCGTTGGATCTTACGGGGCAACCTCACAACAATCCGTCCCCAATGTTGAAGCCCGGAAAGTCGGATTAAGTTTGGTAGTCACCCCCCGCATCAACGCCAAAAAGTTCGTTGTGATGGAAATCTCCCAAAAGATCGAGGATGTTTCTCGTACAAAAACCATCGTCGACAGCAGTGGTAAAAATGATTGGCCGATAGTCTCCTCACGCGAAATGACCGCCTCAGTCTCTGTTCGAAATGGTGAAACAATTATTCTCGGAGGACTGGTTAAAAATAATGATACTGAGAACAAAAACGGCATACCTTTTCTCAACAAAATCCCATTCCTTGGCTTCCTCTTTGGCGCAGCCAGTGATACAGGAAAACGCAGTGAAATCGTGGTGTTCATTACCCCTTATGTCCTCGATTCGCCGGAAGAAATTGAAACTGAGTCGGCCCGGCGCAAGGCGGCTTTAAGTGCTGAATCCACGGGGATGTGGGAAAAGGGCTGGTCAGACAGCAATCTGGCAGATCCGCCGAAAAACAGCAGGGGCTGGAAAAGTCTTTTGAAATAACGAAAGGATTCCTGATGAAAGTCATTTCTTTGTTCGCCATCACGCTGATTGCCTGCTTGGGCACAGGCTGCAGTTCGTTGAAAGTCATTGAAGGTAATGTCGCTCCACCTAAATGGGTCGCGGACATCTCTCTTGCGGCAAACTGCGATCCGACCAACTATATCTATGCGAGCGGAGTATCCACTTATACCCTCGTCCTGGAACAAGGCATCAATGATGCACGTCATGACGCTATTCGTAAATTGGCAGAACGGGCCGGGGTGACGGCAGAGGATATTTACCGTACGAGTCGCAGTGACAAGTACAGTTCGACGCAAACCGGTATGCCGAATGTGCCTCAGATTATTGACAATTCACACAAAGCCGTTCAAACGATCGGGAAAGTGGAATCAAAAACCACATTGACACCGCAAGCCACACATACCACACAAATCCGGTTGCATGACGTTGACCAGGCGCTGATTTGTTACACGGTCTGGCAGTATGGCCCCAGCCTCTGGGCGCGGACCTGGTATGGCGACACCGCTTTACGCTTCTATGATGTCTACGTGATCATGCGTTGCCCGAAGGCAGAATTCGAGGCCGCCCTCAAAAAGGAACGCTTGGCCGATAGCTTTGAGGTCGCGCCCGCCAAGCTTTAAATTACGCTTTTCTTCCATTGTATTTCCCTTTATTCTTACCGGACTTTACGAACAAGGGGAATACTATGAGTGTTGCGAAAAAAGCTTTAGTTACAGGCATCACGGGGCAGGATGGCTCCTATCTTGCAGAATTACTCCTTCAGAAGGGGTATGAAGTTACTGGCATTGTCCGTCGATCCAGTTCCATCAGCCGGACACGAATTGACCATCTGCTAGACCGAAATCTCAATATCCGTCTTGAGTATGGCGACTTGGCGGACAGCTCCTCGCTCCGGCATGTCATGACGAGGGTCAAGCCGGACGAAGTCTATAACCTTGCGGCTCAATCCCACGTCCGCATCTCATTCGATCAGGCGGAGTATACCGCGGATGTCACAGGACTGGGCGTGCTGCGGGTACTGGAAGCGATTCGCGACTATAACAACGCCACCGGCTCAAAAGTCCGTTTCTATCAGGCCTCCTCCTCAGAAATGTTCGGCGCGGCCAAACCTCCTCAAAGCGAAGCCACCCCGTTCCACCCGCGCAGCCCCTATGCGGTGGCTAAGGTTTCCGGGTTCTGGCAAACGGTTAATTATCGGGAATCCTATGGCATGCATGCCAGCAACGGCATCCTGTTCAACCACGAGAGCGAGCGACGCGGCGAGAACTTCGTCACCCGCAAAATCACCCGGGCGGCCGGACGGATCAAGGTCGGTCTCCAAAAGAGTCTTGCCCTGGGAAATCTGGACGCCAAACGTGACTGGGGTCATGCCCGTGATTACGTGGAAGCCATGTGGATGATGCTGCAGCAGGAACAGCCGGATGATTACGTTGTGGCAACAGGCGAATCATACAGCGTCAGGGCATTCCTGGATGAAGTTTTCGGCCACCTGAATCTCAACTGGCAGGATTTCGTCAAAATTGATCCCCGTTTTTATCGCCCGGCTGAAGTTGATTACCTATTGGGCGATCCCAATAAAGCCATGAAAAAACTTGGCTGGAAGCCTAAAATCACCTTCAAGGAACTGGCGCGGATCATGACCGAGTTCGACTTGGAACTCGCCCAGCGCGAGGCGCACGCCGCCTCCTTCAACGGGAAACTATAAAAAGACCATAACTCTGCACCCTCGCCCCGCCGCAGGAGAGGGAACAGACTGGCGACGCGCCGACAATCAGCCGCCGAGGACGTCGGCTGCCACCTGTGCTTCGCTCAAGTCGGGAACCCCCTGGTTTCTTCACACACCGAACTTATCACTAGCATCAGCCTCAATATTCCTATACTGTGACTATATTCACAGTTAATTAAGGAATATCATGCTAGCCAAGGTCTACAGCGGGGCGGTTTACGGGGTGGACGCCTACCCCATCGAAATTGAAGTCAATGCCGGGCATGGCGACCCAAGTGTCGTGATCGTAGGCCTGCCTGACACCGCTGTGAAAGAGAGCAAAGACCGGGTCCACACTGCCATCAGCAATTCCGGTTTTAGGCCCCATATCGGGCGCACCACTATCAATCTCGCCCCGGCCGATGTCAAAAAAGAAGGGCCATGTTTTGATCTTCCCATAGCGATTGGAATTCTGGCCACGCAGGATCATCTCCCGCCGGAGAAACTCAACGAGTTTGCAATGATTGGCGAGTTGGCGTTAAGCGGCGAGGTCAGGCGCGTCAAAGGCGTCCTTCCCATCGCCCTGGCGATGCGTAAAGCAGGACGACGTGGCCTGCTGGTTCCCGTCGAAAACGCCGAGGAAGCAGCCGTGGTGAAAGGCTTGGACGTTTATCCGGTTCAAAACCTGCGGGAAGCGGTTGATTTCCTTGCCGGAAAAATCCCGATCTCCCCCTACCATGTTGACTTGGATCAAACCTTTGCCGTTCCCATGGAATATGAAGATGACTTTGTCGATGTCAAGGGACAGGAATCCGCCAAACGGGCTGCGGAAATCGCAGCCACAGGGGGGCATAATCTTTTGCTGATTGGGTCGCCGGGTACAGGGAAGAGCATGATTGCCAAGCGGATTGCCTCGATCCTGCCCCCTATGACAATCGAGGAGGCATTGGAAACCACTAAGATCCACAGCATCGCAGGTGTATTGTCTGCTCATCAAGCGCTTATTGTCCGCCGCCCTTTCCGGTCTCCTCATCACACCATATCGGATGCCGGTCTTCTGGGTGGCGGAACTCATCCCATGCCGGGGGAAGTAAGTTTGGCGCATCGCGGGGTATTGTTTCTTGATGAACTTCCTGAATTCCATCGCAACGTACTCGAAGTTATGCGACAGCCTTTGGAGGACGGCCATGTCACGATATCACGGGCAGCCGCCACGGTCACGTTCCCATGCCACTTCATGTTGATCGCGGCTATGAATCCCTGTGCTTGCGGCTATTACGGGGATGCGAAACGCGAGTGTCGCTGCAAACCGAATCAAATTCAAAACTATCGGAATAAAATTTCAGGGCCGCTTCTGGACCGTATCGATCTACATGTCGAAGTGCCGACCATCCGATATCAGGATCTTTCAGGGCTCACCCCGGGGGACAGTTCGGCGACTATACGGGACCGGGTGATCGCGGCACGCCTAATCCAGCGGGACCGCTTCAAATCGCTTCGCCGAATTCATAATAACGCTGGCATGAGATCAAAGGATCTCCCGCGTTTTTGTCCGCTCTCAAGCGAGGCTCAAGACGTTCTTAAAATGGCCATCAATGAGCTTAATTTCAGTGCCAGAGCCTATGATCGGATTATCAAGGTGGCACGCACCATTGCTGATTTGGACAATCAAGAACACATCCAGCCGCACCAGATGTCCGAGGCGATTCAGTATCGCTCGCTGGATCGACAGTTATGGGCGTGAAAAAAACTCAAAGATAGGCAGCCAGTTTATCCTGTAACTGGACTTTGCTCATCGCCCCAACCAATTGCCCCTTCACCTGGCCGGCCTTAAAAATTAACAGTGTAGGAATGGAGCGAATCCCGAATTGTGTCGCCAAGTCACGGTTCTCGTCCACATTGACCTTAGCGATCTTGAGTTTACCAGTCATTTCGGTTGAAATTTCATCAAGCGCAGGTGCAATCATTTTGCATGGTCCACACCATTCCGCCCAGAAATCCACAAGCACAGGAAGCGGTGATTCCAAAACCTCAGTTTTCCAATTCGCACCTTTGATATAAACGACTTGTGAGTTACCCATGAAAAATTCCTCCTATCGAGAGCCTGAATACAGAATCACCCTCACAGAGTCCAACCAAGGGAGGGATAGGCTTGAGCCATCAACACATACAACATCACACACATTGTCACCACGGCCGCTGTAGCCATGAGGACAAACGACCAATGAGGAGCCACCACTTGCACCGATGCCGCGGCCGTCTCGGTTTCATTCCGGGAAATACTGACCAAACGCGGCCCTGCCTTAACCTCAGGCCCGACACCCTCGGCACGGCGTATTTTGATCGTTTTTTTCTGAGTCTGCTGGCCTTCGGCGGTGGCCTCAGGCGGGATATCCACCCGTGTTGTCTGACTTTTGGGACTTGGCTCAGTTGGCGCAACAGCACCGGTCTCTAGAGCCGGCAAGGGAGGCGAACTGCCAGGGGCAGCCATTGTCGGCCGCTTTATTCTGATTGTCTTAGGGCCGGTATCGCCTCCGGCGGCCGCTGCCTCCAACTGCGGGAGCACGGCCTCCAGCGATATACGGGAAGTCTTGCGTTTAGTGTCATCGGAAACATTCATCCCTGACAACACTTTGCCCACAGAAGGCATCGGCACCACCGACCCCATGCCCGTCATTGCCGGAGACAACCGAATCGTCTTCGACACCATTCCAGCGGAGGACACCGTGACACCTGGTTCGGTCGAAACCTGATCCAGAGGAATACGGGCAGTTTTTTTCTTATTGGGTGGGAGCCCAGTTGCCGGATTAGCAACCGGATTGGATGGCGGAACAAACGTAACAGCCTCGGGTGCAGTCGCGGCAGAATCATCGCTTTGACCCGGCTTTACAATTGTCAATCTCGGGGGAATAGGACCAGAACCAGATTTAATGTCTTCGCTCATAGAACCTCTCTCTCGTGAAAAAGCTATTCTTAACTTCCATGGGAGTCAAAACAAAAAAGGGCAGATCATAGTCAACTAAACCGCCATCACTTCTTTTTCCTTGGCGGCAAAAGTGTTGTCCACCTTCATAATGTGGGAATCCGTTTCCTTTTGAATCTGCGCCAACCCCTGATCCCGTTCATCTTCTGTGATCTTCCCATCCTTTTGAAGGGCTTTGATCTGGTCATTGGCTTCGCGACGTATATTCCGTATTGCCACGCGCCCTTCCTCCGCCATCCGCTTGGCAACCTTCACCAATTCCTTGCGGCGCTCTTCACTGAGTTCAGGGATGATGATTCGAATCACACGCCCGTCATTTTTCGGGGTCACTCCCAAATTCGCCCCCAAAATGGCCTTCTCAATGGCGGGAAGCGCCGTCGGATCATAGGAGTTGATCACAATCATACGCGCCTCCGGCGTTGAGATCCCCCCGATTTCCCGAAGCCTGGTCATGGCGCCATAGTAGGGAACCATGACATTTTCCACTAAACTTGGAGACGCCTTTCCTGTCCGCAATCCGGAAAGTTCCTGATGCAAAAAGGCCAGGCATTTTGTCATCTTATCATCAGCTTCCAACAAGACATCATCCACTGATTCCATAGGGCCTCCTACTCTGTAACAAGGGTTCCGATCGATTCGCCGGCAACCACTTTCCCGAGATTTCCGGGTTTAAAGAAATCAAAAACAATAATGGGGATATCGTTTTCCATACACAGGGCGAACGCAGCGGCATCCATCACCTTCAACTGCTTGGCAATCGCTTCCTGATAACTGATCCGCGCGTACCGTTTCGCGCCGGGGTTCTTGACGGGATCAGCGCTGTAGATTCCATCCACCTTGGTGGCCTTGAGCAAGGCATCCACATCGAGTTCGCTCGCACGCAAGGCTGCCGCCGTATCCGTGCTGAAATAGGGATTGCCCGTCCCGCCACCAAAAATCACCACACGGCCTTTGGAGAGATGGCGTAAGGCGCGCCGTCGGATGAAGGGTTCGGCCACCTGCCGCATTTCAATCGCGGTCTGAACGCGAGTATCCACGCCTTCCTTTTCAAGGGCATCCTGGATGGCCAGGGCATTGATGACCGTCGCCAGCATCCCCATGTAATCCCCAGTATTGCGATCTATGCCACGGCTTTCACCAACATGCCCGCGAAATATATTTCCACCACCCACCACAATAGCGATCTCGACACCAGTTTTACGTACCGCCTTGATTTGCCTGGCAAAGCCGACGAGCACTTCCGGATCAATACTCAATCCGCTTTTTTTGCTTTGAAGGACCTCCCCGCTAAGCTTCAGAAGCACCCGCTTGAATTTGCTTTTCTGGACTTTCAAACCTGGCATTTTCTTTATCCTCGCTGAGTCGGATTGATGAGATTTATTCAGTTACGGGCTAGACAATACGTTAAACAGGAATGACTGTAAAGTATGAACCCAAGGGATTGGCGCGCCCACGGGGAATTTATGTACGCACGAATTCCAACTCATCGGAACCTGATGCCAGGACCCGCCAATGTTCTTGTCGGTCTGCCTGCAGTGTCCTTAGGGCTAACATCGTCTCGGCGGATCAACTCCGAAGTCGGGAGTCAATATCCAGGAACCGGGTCATGTCAGTATCGGAAACACCGACGGAGTTAAAGGCGGCTTTCCAGCCAGCTATGGCATCAAACACCTGCTTCACCACCTCGACCGCATTACGAATACCCCAGCGCAATCCCAATTGTTCGAGATTATTCCGGCCAGGATAATAGGCGTCCAGATCGAAGAACAGGATATGCTCTCCCCTCCGCCCCACGTCGGGAATGAGATCGAAGGCGGGAGAAAGGCGCCATCCTGCCTGGAGGTCATAAATCATGAGGAAATTCTTGAGATGGTCATCCGTATTGCCGACCACGGCATTAAAGACCATCTGGCGGAAGAGCCGCTCCGAATCGGTATGCGGATCACGACTGTATTTGCGGACTACCGCCAGCAAGTCCTGATATCGTTGCTGATAGTATCCCGAGGCCTTCAATAACGTTTGGAAGCTGATCATATGGCGGCGCCCTGTTGGCATGACATCGAATCGCTGAACTAGAAGCACGGCTTTCCCGGCGCACTCCACCAACCGGATACGGGGAACGAGCAGCCCCGCCTGTTCAGCCAGAGCCATCGTTGCCGCCTCTATCCTCACCACATCCACTTGGTCTTTGATACTGGGAAATTTGGCCAGGCAGTGCTCCCTGCAACCATCATCCCAGACGACGGCTTTGGGACGGGCTCCTCCCGGCGAACTACCCGCGCTTAGCAGAAGCGTGATATCCGAATCGCGCGTCTCACCTCGCTCGAACTTGGCGACAGCCTCCACGAGTTCGGACAGGTATAAGGTTGATACCTCAGTAGGTGGCGGGGACGGCTTATCATGTTCCGTAAACGACAGAACACCCAAACCGGCATGACCCAACGCAAGGAGCAGACCAGGCAAATGTTGATCATGCCTCGGAATTCGATATTTACGGATGAGTAGATTTCGTCCCCAATCATCCGGGAGGCTGTCCTCGAAAACCCCGAAAAGGCCGGGCTGTTCTGTTGAGAATGACCCCGTTCTCAGGGGAAGAGAGAGTGGATCCACCGTAAAGGCATCGGGCCTTGCGAGATAGCCTGATTCATATCTGAAAGCACTTCTGAGCTTTCCACTCTCATGAATGTCGCAAACCATTTCGCCAACTGACTGGTGATCACCATTCGACCGTTCCCAAACCATGAGTTTGTAGATCACCGCACGCTCCTCCGGGATGCCCGTTGGCGTTGGGGGGCCTTCACTTGATCATATCGTTCAAACAGATCTTCCGGCACGGCAAGAATGGCCTCAAGATCGCCGGCACGATCAAGCACCTCCAAGGTGGTCGCCCAGTACCCGATCAGGACCGCTGCATCTCCATCCTCCATTTTGCGTAGCGTGGGAATGCTTACCCCGATCCTGGCTGCAAATACGGCCTGGGTATCGTTTCTCCTGAGACGCGCGCTTCTCAACCGCTCTCCAAGCGCTTTCAATTTGGCATCACATGCTGTCATATGATCATCAATATAAAACAAATAATCGTTCGCATTATTACCGATATAGGCAATCAATACAAATTATTATTTCCATTATATCAGGCCGTATCCAACAGTTCATCACTCGTGTCCGAGCAAGTAGTAGAAATAGTCAAAATCCGCGACGCCACTACAGCGACGTCCGTTGTTCGAACATTAGCATATCAACGTTCAGTGGCAGGGGATTATTCCCGATTATTCAACGCCATTAAACACCATCAAACACTATGGAATAATAAGGACGTGTTACCAGTACGTGTTACCAGTGTCATATAATCGAATCATTGAATATTCAGCTAAGGCTTGATTCTGAAGTTAAGCTGAGACTGGCGCGCCCACGGGGAATCGAACCCCGCTTACCAGGATGAAAACCTGGTGTCCTAACCGATAGACGATGGGCGCTTCATCAATACGAAGGGGCGGAATATATCAAACTTAAACCAGAGCGCAATCACAAAGGCGGAAAAAAAATGGGGCACAGATTATTTCTTCAATGTTTGCTGTCACACACACAATTATAACCCACCTTACCCCTCCGAGGAGGGGAGCCAGAATAAAGTCATTGTTTTCCATTCAGGACGGTCACCATGGCAGCATATAACAGCGGTCCAAGGAGAATGCCGACTCGATGTGACGGATGACAGGTCCCAGGCCATCGGAGCCACCCACAACCTCAACCACATCAAACCTGAAATTTACCGGCTTCTTCAATCGCTGCAGATAGCGTACGGCGGCGCGGGAAAGATGATGGCGCTTGGTGCGATCCACGGCGGCAACCGGGCGTCCGAACAACTCTGATCTCCGGGTTTTTACCTCAACAAAGACCAGCGTTTCACCCAGGCGGGCAATCAAATCAAATTCATCTCTGGCGGTTACCCGGAAACGGCGGCTCAGAATTTTATACCCCTTGGCTTCAAGGAAGGCGGCCGCCTGATTTTCGCCCCACATCCCCGTCTTCAAATGAAACGGTAATGAAAATTTCATAAAGCCACTTCCGCATCCGCCCCGTGCAAACGCATCGCTTCCCGGACCGGACGAAAGGAGCGGCGGTGCGCCGGGCACGGGCCATAATCCAGCAGCGCCTTCATGTGCAGCCGGGTACCATACCCTTTGTGCCGGGAAAACCCATATTGCGGATATTGCTGATCGAGGTCCAACATCATCCGGTCACGCGTGACCTTGGCGATAATACTGGCCGCCGCAATGGTCAAGGACCGCCCATCGCCTTGAATGATCGACAGGGAGGGACAAGGCAGGCATGGAACGGGCAATCCATCAACCAGGACGAAATCCGGCAGAGGAGTAATGGCCTCAAGGGCGCGCGCCATGGCCAGATGAGTTGCCCGCAAAATATTCAAGGAATCTATTTCAGCGACAGTGGCCATGCCCACACCGGATACGCAGGGACACGATTCGGTTAATACAGCAAAAAGGGTTTCGCGCTCACGTACCGTCAGGCGTTTTGAATCATTGACGTACTTGAGGCGCCCGTATTGTTCCGCCTCAAGATAGGATCGATCAAAAACAAGGGCGGCGGCAACCACGGGACCCGCTAACGGACCCCGCCCGGCCTCATCCACGCCGGCCAGCCTGCAAATTCCACGTCCCCATGCCTGACGTTCAAATTGAAGCAAAGGGGGCCCTTAGTCGTCAGCCTTGTTCTTCTCACGCAGCTTCGCGCTCTTACCGCTGCGGTCACGCAGGTAATATAATTTAGCGCGGCGGCTCTGACCGGAACTCTCCACCAAAAGACTGGCGATGTTCGGGGAGTGAACAGGGAAAATCCTTTCCACGCCGACACCGTGGGAAATTCGTCGCACTGTAAAAGTTTCAGTAGCAGCATGCCCATCCCGTGCAATCACAATGCCGGTGTATGCCTGAATACGCTCTTTAGCGCCTTCGCGAATTTTAACCTGCACCTTAACGGTGTCACCAATGGCAAACGGAGGAATAACATCCTTCCGCAGGTTTTCCTTGTGAATCATAGCCAATGCTTTTGCAATCATAGTTCCCTCACCTTCAACAAGTCTGGTCTCTTATCCCTCGTCCGACGCTCTGCCTGATCCCTGCGCCACCGGCCAATTTCTTCATGGTCTCCGGAGACAAGGACTTCGGGGACATCCAGTCCCCTGAACATACGCGGTCTCGTGTATTGCGGATACTCCAACAGCCCGTCCGTGAAAGACTCCTCGCACGTCGTTTCGCTATTTCCGAGCACCCCTGGCACCAACCTCACCACAGCGTCTATCACCACCGCTGCCGGCAGGACTCCATTCGTCAGAACGTAATCCCCTATCGATATTTCATCGGTCGCCAGATGGGTTCTCACCCGCTCATCCACACCTTCGTAATGCCCGCATATAAAAATCAAATGCTGTTCACGCGCCAGTTGCACCGCTTTAGCCTGATCATAGCGCACGCCTTGCGGCGTCATCAGAATCACGCGTGCCTCCGGGCTCCGAACCGACTCCACGGCTTTAAACAACGGTTCAGGCTTCATCACCATCCCCGGGCCCCCTCCAAACGGACGATCATCCGTCGTCTGGTGCCGATCCGTGGTAAATTCTCTCAAATCCACCGCATTAAACACAACAGCCCCTTTTTGGGCTGCCCGCTTGAGGATACTTTCCTCCAGAAAGCCATTCAGCATTCCGGGAAAGATGGTAATGACATCAATCCTCAACGACACAACGTCACTCATGCCTTCGGAGCGGCGGCGGCGGCGCGATGCTTCTTAATCAAGCTCTTCACCGTGTCACTGACCAAGGCCCCTTTACTGACCCAATGATCAATTCGATCCATTTTCAGGCTGAAATTGATCCCTTTTTTCTTGGGATCGTACCACCCGATTACTTCAAGGTTCTTACCGTCACGTGGGGATCTGCTGTCGGCGGCTACCACACGATAACAAATATCCTTGTTCGCACCCGTACGGGTCATTCTGATTTTAACTGACATTCATTGCCTCCTAAAAAAACGATCTCAAACCCGAAGCGGGTTCACCGACAAGACTCAAAAAGCGGCGTACTATTACACATTCTCAACGCCGGCGCAACCTCTTTTGCATGGATCCCATCCGTTTTGTCATTTCGCGGGCCTGATCAAAACGCTTGAGCAGTTCGTTAACATCCTGAACCTGGGTGCCGCTTCCCGCCGCCACACGCCGTTTACGGCTTGCATTCAGAAGCTCCGGCCGACGTCGCTCCTGGAGCGTCATGCTCCGGATAATGGCCTCGGCACGGGTGGTAAAACGGGTAAAATCCTGTCCCCCGCCCGCATCCCTGAGCTTGGCTTTAACCGCGCCCCCCATGGGCATCATATCCAGCAGGTTCTCAACCGACCCCATTTTCCGCAGCTGGGCGATCTGCCCGAGAAAATCCTCCAGATCAAGGCGGTTTTTCCTGATCTTTTTCTCCATTTCAACCATCTGGGAGAAATCCGCTGATTCCTGGGCTTTTTCAACCAGACTGAGGATATCGCCCATGCCCAGAATACGCGAGGCCATCCGCTCAGGATAGAACGGCTCCAGTTCGCCGAGACGTTCACCCACACCGGTATAGAGAATGGGGCAGCCGGTAACAATCTGAATGGAAAGCGCGGCTCCCCCGCGGGCATCCCCATCAAGCTTGGTAAGAATCAACCCCTTCAGGTCAAGGGCCTTGTGAAAGACCTCAGCGACATGCACTGACTCCTGTCCGATAGCGGCATCCACCACCAACACTGTATTGCGGCACTTGACAGTTTCTCTTAGATCCTTGAGTTCCTGGACCAGTTCATCATCAATTTGGAATCGTCCGCCGGTGTCAAACAGCACAACATCCCTGCCTGTGGCTTCGGCCTTATCCAAGGCACGACGACCCAGCGCGGGAACGGTTTCCCCGGGCTCGGGCGCCAACATATCAACCCCCACTTGCCCGGCCAACACCCTCAATTGATCAACCGCAGCCGGTCTCCGGATGTCAGCCCCCACTAACATCACATTCTTGCCGTCTTTCTTCCAAAGGGCCGCCAGTTTGGCCGATGTGGTTGTTTTACCGGAACCATGCAACCCGACCAGCATGACCGGCGCGGGCAGGGGATTCAATTCCAGTCGCCGGTTTTTAATGCCGCCCAGCAACTCAACCAGTTCATCATGCACACGTTTGATGACCTGCTGGCCGGGAGTAATGCTGTGCAGCACTTCCTCCCCGACGCACTTTTCGCCGACACGTGCAACGAAATCACGGGCCACCTCAAAGTTGACATCGGCCTCCAGCAAGGCCATCCGCACTTCCCGCATCGCATCGCGAATGTTGGGTTCTGTCAGCCGGCCATAGCCCCGCAGTTTCTTAAAAACTGACTCCAGTGAATTTGTGAGTGACTCGAACAAGATATTCTCCCCATACCGGGTCGCGTTAACGGGAAGGCTTTACGCCTTAACTTTGCCGTCAGCCACCGCACTAAACACCAACCCGCCATCTCCCCTGATCACGGAGACCTTATCTGCACCGGTGAAGTCACCCCGGAGTATGTCTTCCGCCAGGGGATCTTCAAGATATCGCTGCACGGCGCGCCGCAAGGGCCTGGCACCCATGGCTTGGTCAAACCCCTTTTCAAGCAACAATTCCTGAGCCCCGGGAGTCATCACCAAATGAATACCTTTTTGCTCCAGTCGAGACGTCACTTTCCGAATCTCAAGTTCCAGGATCCGGATCATTTCAGGCTTGTCAAATTGGCGAAAGACCACAATCTCATCAATCCTATTCAAAAACTCCGGCTTAAACACCCGCTTGACCTCATCCAGCATTCGCGCCTTCAAGGTCTCGTAACTGATATCCGAGCTCGATTCAGTAAAGCCGAGTCCCCCCTTACGGATGAAATCCGAACCGAGATTCGTCGTCAGAATGATGACGGTATTTCTGAAATCAATATTCCGTCCCGCACTATCCGTCAGGCGTCCCTCCTCCATGATCTGCAACAGCATATGCATCACGTCAGGATGCGCCTTCTCGATCTCATCAAACAAAATAACTGAATAGGGCCGCCGTCTCACTTTTTCGGTCAACTGCCCCCCCTCATCATACCCCACATATCCCGGGGGAGACCCCACCAGCCGCGAGACCGTGAACTTCTCCATATACTCCGACATGTCCAATTGAATCAGCGCGTCGGCCTCATCAAACATAAATTCGGCCAGCGTCTTGGCCAGGAGCGTTTTTCCAACACCGGTAGGCCCGAGGAACACAAACGAACCGATGGGGCGCCGTGGATCCTTGAGATCCGCCCGGGAACGTCGCAAAGCCTTGGAAATGGTGACAATGCCCTCTTTCTGACCGATGACCGTCTTTTCCAATTCCTCTTCCATGTTCAGCAACCGGGCGAGTTCCTTCCCCTCCATCTTTTTCAAAGGGACCCCGGTCCACTTGGAGATGACCGCCATCACTTCTTCCTCAGTCACCTTGACCTTTTTCTTCTTGGCGGCCTCCTGCCATTTTTTCACGCTTGCATCAAGGGCTTCGCGTTCGCTCCGCTCAAGATCCCGCAGGCGTGCGGCGTCCTCAAATTTCTGTCCTTTGATCGCCACTTCCTTCTCGATGCGTATTTTCTCAATCGCGGCTTCTTTCTTGCGAAGTTCAGGCGACCGGGTGGTGGCGGCAATCCGGGCCCTGGCCCCCGCCTCATCAATGGTATCGATGGCCTTGTCGGGGAGGTGCCGTCCGGACAAATACCTGTCGGTCAGGCGTGCCGCGGCCTCAATGGCCTCGTCCGTGATTTTAACGTTATGATGTTCCTCGTATTTGTGCCGGATTCCCTTAAGTATCCGGATGGCGTCATCCACACTCGGCTCATTCACCATCACCGTTTGAAAACGCCGCTCCAACGCCCCGTCTTTTTCAATGTATTTCCGGTATTCATTCAGCGTAGTGGCACCCACACACTGCAGTTCACCGCGCGCCAGGGCAGGCTTGATGATATTCGAGGCATCCAACGTCCCTTCCGCCGAACCCGCGCCAACGATCGTATGGATCTCGTCGACGAACATAATCACATTGCCCGTGCGCTTGATTTCCTCCATGACCGCCTTGATCCGTTCTTCAAACTGGCCCCTGTATTTTGTCCCGGCAATCATCAAGGCCAGATCCAGGGCGATCACCCGTTTATTGCGGAGGATATCAGGCACCAAACCGCTGATAATCACCTGCGCCAGCCCCTCGACAATAGCTGTTTTGCCCACCCCGGCCTCCCCCAGCAGGACGGCGTTATTCTTGGTGCGGCGGCAGAGAATCTGGATGCAGCGCTCCAATTCGGATTCACGCCCGATCATGGGATCCAAGGCGCCCTTCCGCGCAAGCTCTGTAAGATCACGGCCAAAGGCGTTCAGGGCAGGGGTCTTGGGTTTATCACCCGGCTCCTGTTTTGCCGGCTTGACCCCGGGCTCAGGCAAATCATCCCCTTCGCCGGGCTCATAATTAGGATCCAACTCCTTCATGACCTCGATACGGGTGGTATCGAGATCCACGTTCAACGCCCGGAGGACTTGCGAGGCAACCCCCTCGCCCTCCCGCAAAAGACCCAGGAGAATATGTTCGGTACCTACGTAAGTATGCTGAAGGGTTTTCGCCTCGGCATTTGCCAATTGCAGCACCTTCTTGGCACGCGGTGTAAAGGGGACATTCCCGGCAGTCTTGGTTTCGGGGCCCTGTCCCACCACTTTCTCAACCTCAAGCCGTACCGCCTCCAGGGAGATCCCCATCCGTTCCAGCACGGTGACGGCAACCCCCTGCCCAAGCGCCACAAGCCCAAGCAGCAGATGCTCGGTGCCGACATAGGAATGATTATACCGATCGGCCTCAGTCCGGGCAATTTGTATCACCTGCTTGGCGCGCGGCGTGTAATTTCCAGCATTATCCATAGGTCATTTTCCCACTAATATCGGCATTAATACGCTTAAAACGACGCATGCCGAACGGTCTCTCTCACTAGACGGGCCCGCACAAAATCACGCTCATCCGGCGGAATGAGGCGCCCTTCAGTTTTTTGCAGATGACCCGGCATCGCATATAGGACCAACCGGTTCACCTCTGCAACCTGTAAATTTTTAATTATACCAAGTTCACAACCGAAACGCAATGCGGACAACATATCCAAGGCCTCGTGCGAATTTAGCATTCTGGCATGACAGAGCACCCCGTAGGCACGGCCCACATAATCCTCAATATACGCCCCACGCTTTTCCTGGAGCCGGAGCCGGGCATTTGACTCATGTTGAGCCACCTCAGTCACAATCCGATCCAAGCGGTCAATAATAACCATTTCAGATTCACCCAATGTCATTTGATTCGAAATCTGGAACATATTTCCAGACGCTTCGGTGCCCTCCCCCTGCAAGCCACGAACCGCCAACCCTATTTTCGTCAGCCCCTTGACAATGGGGTCAATTTCATTGATCAGCCGCAATCCTGGAACGTGCAACATGGCGCTCACCCGCAGTCCTGTGCCGACATTCGTTGGGCAGGCGGTCAAATACCCCAAAGAAGACGAAAAAGCGTACTGAAGGTGCTGTTCTATCCGGGAATCAAGTTCATTGATCTCCGTCCATAACTCCTTCAACTGCAAGCCCGGCCGTAACGCCTGAAGACGAAGGTGATCCTCCTCATTAACCATCACGCTCAGGCGTTCATCCGTACGGATCACCACGCCGCTCCCTTGCGTTTTTTGGGCCAGATCATTGCTGATCAGGTGTCGCTCACGCAAAAAATCACGATCAACCGCGCTCAGCGCCGCCATATCCACCGTCAGACAGGGCGCAAGACAGCTAATCCCCTGCAGCATTTCCCATACCCGCGCCTGAATCCGCATACATTCCTCATCACCGGCCCATCCCGGGAACGCCAGGCCCTCGATATTACGCGCCAGCCGGATCCGGCTGCTAACCACAATTCCGGGGAGCCCGTCCGAAGCCAGCCAGACAGCAGGGTTATGAATTAAATCATCCAGCTGCATGGCCGCCCTCCCGGATACGATCCCTTAAGAGCGCTGCCTCCTCATACTTTTCATCGCGAATGGCCTCCGCCAACCGCCGCTGCAAATCCTGATCCAGCGCCCCTTTTTCGATATTTTTCTTACAATATTCAGGTACTTTGCCCTTATGCTGCATCCCTTTGTGCATGGCCGCCAACATAGGTCCGAGTTCCTCGGCAAAAGCCTCATAACAACGGGGACACCCCAGGCGGGCCGTCTTTTTAAAATCACAATCCCTCATATGGCAGTGCGGACAACGCGTCGTCGAAGGGGTTCCCTCGTCCTTGGCTGATTTGGCCGCCGAACCCAAACCGAATAGAATTTCAGGAATCGACATGACATTCTGCACGTTCATGCCACTTTCCTCTGCGCACCCCTCGCAAAGATGCAGTTCCCTCGACTCGCTATTCACCATCTGCGTGAGATGGATAGTAGCCTCATTTTGCTGACAACATTCACAAAGCATACAGACTCCTTGGCTATGCCCCCTTTACCGTCTCCCTCAGTGCCGGGCTGAATTAATGCTTGAAGCAGCGCTGCCCCGTAAACACCATGGCGGCACCGGCCTCATTACAAGCCTCAATGACTTCAAAGTCACGATCAGATCCGCCCGGCTGAATAACCGCAACTACCCCCTCGCGCAAGCCCACTTCGGCCCCATCCTTGAACGGGAAAAATGCGTCAGATACCATGCAGGATCCCGCCAGCCCGCCCTTTGCCGCAAAAGTCTCATCGTCGATGGCCCCGCGGCGCGAATCATCTTTCAAGTCATTGTATGGCACACTGTATCGTTCCCAGCAGATCCTGTCGGCATAATTACGAAACGCCTTGTCCCGGGCATATTGCGCCATCCCCACCCGGTCCTGGCCACCGGCCCCAATGCTGACAGTCACCCCGTTTTTCACGTAGAGGACCGAATTACTGGTAACGCCACACTCAATAAGCCAGCCAAACAGCAAGTCCCCATACTCCTGCTCCGTGGGCAGCCGGGTAATCTTATATTCTTTGCCCTTGTAAAACGCCTGGGCAGGCAGCAAGTCGGCCTTCGTTTTCGTCACGGGGATAAATGAGGTCTGCACGACAAGTCCTCCATCCATGAGTGATTTCATATCCACTACCACGCCCCCCGCATACTCTTGAAGGCGAGCCATGTTCCCGATTCGCATTACGCGCAGATTTTTCTTTTTCGCAAAAATATCCATGACCCCCGCCTCGAACTCAGGAGCAATCACCACTTCGGCATAATTCCTGGATATTAAGTCCGCCGTTTCGCGATCGACAGGCCGATTGAGCGCGATGGCTCCCCCAAACGCGGCCACTCGATCCGCGCTATTGGCTTTTCGATAGGCCTCGGCCAACGAGGAATCCCTTGCCACACCACAGGGGTTATTGTGCTTGACGATAACCGCACAAGGCTCATCCATGAGATAGCGCAGAACATTCAAGGCGTTATCCGCATCGGTGATATTCGTTTTCCCGGGATGCTTGCCGGACTGCAGAAGCTCCACATCCGAAGCCAGATAACGCCCCGCCTGCAAACACGTCACATTCCCCAATCGCAAATTCCCACCCACCAGCTTATACAGCGCCGCTTCCTGGCCTGGATTTTCGCCATAGCGCAACCCCTTCCGCACGCCGTCAATCTGCCAGGTGGTCTTTTCATAACTTAACGTCTGGCGGCCACCCACATCATCCACAAAGCTGATTTCCAGGCGGGAAGTAAAATGATCGTCCATAATGGTTTTATAGGCCGATTTAAAATCTGTCGCTGCCATGCACCCCTCACCTTTCTATAAAAAAATCACAATTACTCAATAAAGCAAGAGGCGTAAATTACAGGACTTATCGGTCGAACTCAAAGCTTTTTGACGGAAGTCTGCCGATGTGGTAATAAATAAGAAACAACTGGAGAATATTGTGAGCCTGATAGAAGAAGCCCTTCGCAAACAGCGGGAAGAAAGTGAAAAAGCGCAAAGCGGTCCCACCCCGCATCCCACTTCCAGGTTATCGCTCGAACCAACGCCACCGCCCCCGAATGCCGAAGCCGCGCAAGCGCCCGCGAGTGCCGAAGCCGCGCCAGACGGCCCGATAGCTGAAGAGCCCACCCGTCGTCCCTGGGGAATCCTGGCGGGCATCGCCGTGGCAGGATTAGCTTCCATTCTATTTATTGTCTGGCTATTGGTGTATGGACTGGGACTCTGGCGCAGCCCGCCCGATACAAGGAACGTAAAGGCTGCGGGCACCACCCCTGCGGCAGTCGTGCCGAATCAGCCAGCAAGGGGAACGAATGATCCGGCGAAATTACCAGCACCGCCCCCGCCGGCAGCCATTGCTCCAGCCGTCTCCACCCCCATATCGAACCCGCCTCCAGCGTCAGTTCCCTCACCTGTTGAACAAACGGCAAAATCCCAGCCCTCTCCCCCTGGCGCACAAACTGCGCACCCGCCCACCACTCCCGTGGCTGAGAACGTTCAACCCATTCAAAAGACGTCTCCGCCGCCTGCCAGCATCCCAAAACTCGAAATGCCTGTACTATGGCCCAAACTGACGGTCTCAGGAATCATCGGGAGCGCAAAAAGCGGACGTAGTGCGGCCATTATCAATGGGCAAATGCTCAGTCCGGGAGACACCATTGAAGGGGTAACGATTGAATCCATCGAAAAGCAGAAAGTCAAACTGCAATTCAGCGGAGAGATCAAGACTCTCTCCATGGGTGGGTCTACGGAGTAGTTTTTGCCGCAGCCGGTTGTGCTGTTTGCTTGAAAAGCCGCTCCACCGCCAGATCAAAATCCGCCGGTGGCGTCATGAAAAAATGGCATCGCCGCTCGATCAATGCCTTCGCTTTCTGGCGCAGTGCTTTATTGTACGGATTCAACACCACGACGAGCACATCACTTCCCATGAGTTCAAACGGCATTACGCCGTAGCGGATGATGAAATCACGAGGCAGAAGGCCCACAGCGGTTTCCGAGATTTCAAACAAAGAAAGCGACACGATCGGGATCCCTGAATCACGCGCTGCAAATGCCATGATCCGATCCAAACTTCTGTTTCCGCGATCATGAAGCGCATGCAGCATCGAAACCGTCACCAGGCCAGAGTTTGCAGATATCACGCCCAGATCCTGTGCCACCAGGGCATAGTCTTCCTGACTCAACTCCCCCGCCTGAAATAAAGTCCACGCAAAAGAAAGTTCCGACGCAACCTGGGCATGGCGACTTTCAGCCTCATCTTCTTTTGTCATTTCGACCGCAGCACTGGGTTCAGCAGACAAATCAAATTGCCTGGCTTGTGGCTGACCCGCATTCAGGAAGGCTTCTATTTTTGCGCCTGCCTCCCGGGCAATCGGATCGGTCGCGGAAAAACCCAAAAACCGCTCCCTTAAAAACTCGGCGGCTTCCAGGTCGTTTTCCTCAATGACAACATTAGCCAGACGCGTGAGATAATCACGGGCTCGGGATAAATCACCCACCTGCTCATAGGCATGCGACAAGGCCTCCAGAGAAACCCTGTCATTAGGAATGGTTTCTACAATCTGCTCAAATGAAGCAATTGCACTCCACACCTGACTTTCCAAGTCTGCCCTCTGCTGACTGTCATCCTTACCTGCCATATTGCACAACCTTCTTTTCTGAAAGATAGAGTATTGCTTTCTTTAAGGCGAGTTTCTATTTTACATCATCAGGTGCCGATTAGCTATTAACGGACACCGTTTTCTTAACACACAGGAGAAGAATCATGCAAATCAGACCATTTAAATCATGGTGCGCCCGTCCCGATCTAGCCTCAAAAGTAGCCGCCGTACCCTATGATGTCGTCAACACGGCGGAAGCCACCACGTTGGCCGCCGGGAATCCCTATAGTTTTCTCCATGTTTCGCGCGCCGAAATCGATATGGCGCCGGGAATCGATCCCTACAGCGATCAGGTCTATTGCAAAGGACGCGCCACCTTGAACCGATTCCAGAAGGATGGCATTCTCATTCAGGAATCCGCTCCGCAACTGTTCCTTTACCGGCAAACCATGGGTCAGCATGTTCAGCGGGGAATCGTGGCCTGCTGTTCCACGGCCGAGTACGAGCAGAAAATCATTAAAATTCACGAAAAAACACGACAGGACAAGGAAGATGACCGGACCCGCCACATTAATACCCTGAATGCCCAGACAGGCCCGGTCTTTTTGCTTTATCGCGATGACTCCACCCTGGACGAACTGGCCGCACAGACGGAAAAAACCCCCTCTCTGTTCGACTTTATTGCACCCGATGGCATCGCCCACGCCGGCTGGAAATTCTCCAATCCCGGGAAAGTGGTTGCGGCATTCAATCGTGTGCCCGGAGCCTACATTGCCGATGGACATCACCGCGCAGCGTCAGCTGTGCGTGTGGCCAGAGAACGCCGGTCCCTTCACCCGCAGCAGACCGGCGAAGAATCATACAACTGGTTCCTCGGCGTCCTTTTCCCCGCAAGCCAAATGCAGATTCTCGCCTATAATCGCCTCGTCAAAGATCTCAATGGGCTGCCCCCTGCGGCTTTCCTGGAAAGGGTCCGGAAACATTTTTCCGTCACCACCACCACAAACCCGACCCCTGCGGCTCCGGGCACCATGTGTATGCTGCTGGATCGCACATGGTACGAACTCACCTGGGTCCTTCCGCCCAATACCCCGCTAGAGGGACGGCTGGATGTCTCCATCCTTCAGGAACGCCTCCTGGCACCGGTACTGGGCATTGATGATCCCCGGACAAGTAAACGCATTGAATTTGTCGGCGGCATCCGCGGAACCGATGAACTGGAGAAGCGTCTATCCACGGGCGAACATGCCGTGGCCTTCTCGATGCACCCCACCACTGTCGAACAGTTGATGGATATTGCCGATGCCGGGGGAATCATGCCGCCCAAAAGCACCTGGTTTGAGCCCAAATTGCGGGATGGTCTATTCACTCACGTACTGGCACATTGCACAAAATAACCGACCGCTTGCCATGCTGGCCACCTTATGTCGGAACTTGCAGCAAGCAAAGTTTCGACAAACGTTAGAATTTTGGATATGGTATCAGCAATGAAAAAAAAGATTCTAGTCATGGATGACGATCCTTCGATCTGCAAGATCTGCACCTTGCTGTTGAATCGTATCGGCTATGATGTAGATACCGCTCCGAGCGGGGAGGAAGCGGTGGCCATTTTCTCCAAGGCCCTCAAATCCAAAACACCATTTTTAGCCGTAATCCTCGACCTCACCGTTCAAACTGGCATGGGCGGATTGGAGGCGGTCAAAAAACTCCAGGCCTTGGATCCTTCCGTTTACGCCATCATGGCCAGCGGGTCGTCAGTTGATACGATGATCGCCTCTTATCAAGCCCTTGGCTTTAAGGCTGTACTGCCTAAACCATTCCGGCTCCAGGACATTACGGAATGCATGAAGAATATCCCCTCATCCACCCACTGATCTGACCATCGAAAAGAATTTTATTATGGGAAAACCTTCTGCCTCCAATCTAATCCGTCTCAATGCCTCATGGCCCGAGGTGGAAATCCTCATGGAAGATGACAACTTCCTGGCCATCAACAAGCCGGCCGGACTGCTCATAGCAGCCGACCGGCTTGATAAAACCCGCGAAAACCTTCTAAGCCTTATCCATGCGGGCATTCATCTGCAACGTCCCTGGGCCAAAACGCGTGGCTTGAACTATCTGGCCAATGTGCACCGGCTTGATCAGGGAACCAGTGGCATTGCCCTTTTCGCCCGGAATAAGTTGGCTCTTTCTAATCTTGTCCGGCAATTTCATCTGCAAAAAGCCCATCATTCATATGTGGCACTCATTCAGGGAACGCTCGCTGAACCTGAGATGGAGATTTCCCTGCCTCTGGCCCAAAGCCTGGTGGATCCGGGAATTACCGTCGTGGATCATCACCGTGGCAAACCCACCGTCACCCGCGTCACACAACTTGAATCATTCCGCGGCTATTCCCTGATTAAAGCTGAAACGGATACGGAAATCCCTCATCAAATCCAGGTGCATCTCAGAGAAGTCGGGTGCCCCCTGGTGGCGGATCATGATTACGGTACCGGGTTTCCGCTGCTGTTGTCGGAATTGAAAAAACATTACCGCATGAAGCGCGAGGGCGAACATCCCTTAATGGCACGCCCCGCCTTGCATGCCGAACGGCTTGAACTCCTGCACCCGCTGACCGGCAACCCGCTGATGATCGAGGCCGCCTGGTCAAAAGACCTCACGGTATCGGTCAAATACCTGCGCAAATTCGCAGCCCATTAAGTATTACTGCCGGTAGTCATGGGGATTTACCCCAAGGTGCTTGATGCGGTAATTAATCACCCGTTGCGTCGTTTGCAAGTGACGGGCCACCGCGGCAGCGATTCCCCGGTGACGCTTCAAGGCATCTACAATGATTTCACGCTCAAACGACTCAACCATCGTCTGAAGACTTGCCCCTGATTCCGGCACTAACGCCGTATTGGTCGCCTCACTCGTCTGTAAGGTCGGCGGCAGGGAATAGCCGTGAATCACATCGTCAACCGAAGTCAACACCGCCCGCTCGATACAGTTCTCCAATTCCCGCACATTTCCCGGCCAATGATAGGCCATGATCATGTTTATGGCAGGGGTGGAAACCCTCTTCACCTTCTTCCCATAGGCCTCATTATATTTCTGCAGGAAATGATCGACGAGAAGCAGAATATCGGAACGCCGCTCGCGCAGCGGGGGCAGGTGAATGGGAAATACATTGAGTCGATAGTAAAGATCTTCACGGAAACGGCCCGACCGGATGGCATCTTCAAGGTTTCGACTCGTCGCGGCGATCACACGGACACTTACATTGATCGGCACATTCCCACCCACCCGTTCAAAAGAACGTTCCTGCAAAACCCGCAACAAACGCACCTGCACGGCAGGGGTAATATCTCCGATTTCGTCCAAAAACAACGTGCCGCCATTCGCCAGTTCAAACCGCCCTTTTCGTAACTGGGCAGCACCGGTAAAAGAGCCTTTTTCATGTCCGAACAGTTCACTTTCGATCAAATTCTCGGGCAGAGCCGCGCAATTCACGCTGATAAACGGATTGTTTCGTCGCGAACTGCCAAAATGGATGGCACGAGCAACCAATTCCTTGCCCGTTCCGGTCTCACCACGGATCAGCACCGTGGCCTGACTGTCGGCCACCTGGGCAATCTGGTCATACATTGCCCGCATTTCCTTCGAGTTTCCCACCAAATTATGAGGCTGATACTTGTCACCCAATTGCCGTCGCAGGCGCTCATTTTCAGCTTTAAGGCTTTCTTGTTCGACAATCTGCTCCCGGATACTGGCAACCGCTTCCGCCAAAAGATTTGAAACCAGCCTCAGGAACTCAAGATCCTTTTCCAACTTGGCCTTTTCGGCCGCAGGGCGGTCAATACTGATGGTGCCAATGACCTGTCGATGATGAATGATGGGCACACAAATAAAGGCCGCCGCCCCCCCTTTTCTGGTTCTGGTACGATTCAGAAAACGCGCATCCTGACTGATATCGGGAACAATCTCCGGCTTTCCACTTTTGGCCACGGTCCCGGTAATCCCCTCGCCCAACCGGTATTGCCCCCGCTTATGTTCTTCAGCCGTCATGCCCCGGGCGGCTTCAATCACAAAAACATCGGTGTCCGGCCGCCGCAACGTCAGGGTGCCAAACGAAAACCCCATGTCTTTCTCAAGAATATCGAACACTTCCTGCAAAAGCGCTGAAATGTCACGCCGATGAGCCAATGCCTGAGATATCCGGTAAAGGACACTTAATTCAATGATTTCCCGTTTTTCCATGATTGGTTCCCCGTTAAAAATTTAAACTATCAAACTCCCGCAGACGATTCAAGGATCTCGCTCTCATTATCACTGTTTTCTTGGCTTGAGCATCATGCGGGAGCATCGTAGTCTTGCGTCATGTTCGACTTGAATGCCTATTTAAACGTCCGGCGACATTCCGTTGAGGCGGAGCTGGATCGCATGATGCCTGCGGAAACAACTCGCCCGACAGTTCTTCACCGGGCGATGCGGTACTCCGTCATGGCTGGCGGCAAACGCTTGCGCCCGATCCTCTGCATGGCCGCCTGCGAGGCCGTGGGCGGACATTCCTTGAACGCCCTGCTACCCGGAATTGCCATTGAAATTCTTCACACCTATACCCTCGTGCACGATGATCTTCCCTGCATGGACGATGACGAACTCCGGCGCGGACGCCCAACATCACATATGGTCTTTGGCGAGGCCAACGCACTCCTCGCCGGTGACGCGCTGCTCACGCTGGCCTTCGAATGGCTCGCGAAATCGAACCCGCCAGCCCCCTACCATTCCAGCCACCTGGTCGCTGAACTCGCAACCGCTTCCGGCAGCCAGGGCGTTATTGGCGGTCAGGTTGAAGATCTGGCCGCAGAAGGCAGGGAGGCCGACGCAGATCTGGTGGATTACATTCACCGTCATAAAACTGCCGCCCTGTTACGCGCCTCGGTCCGAATGGGGGGGATCTGTGGCGGAGCATCCCCAACCGCCCTGGAAGCGCTGACCGAATATGGCGAATGCGCAGGCCTCGCGTTCCAAATCGCGGATGACATCCTGAATGTAACCGCCACCGCGGAACAACTTGGCAAACCTGTCGGCAACGATGAGCAGCTGAAAAAACTGACTTATGTGGCCGTTCACGGTCTGGAGGCCAGCCGCCAGAAGGCGAGCGAACTAATTACCCGCGCGATGGAAGCCATCCGCACCCTTCCTGGTGATCCGACTCCTCTGATCTCATTGGCTGAATACACCGTAAAACGTGCGTGGTGAGGACCCTATGGAAACGCTGGTCACCATCTTCCGACAACCCGTTCCCTATTCTGAAGGACTACGCCTTCAGGAGCAATGGGTTGCGGAACGTCAGGCTGACCAAGCCCCCGACCGCCTGATTCTACTTGAACATCCCCCTGTCATCACGATGGGGGTCCGCACAAAAAATGAGCATCTGCTACTTTCAAAGGAAGCCCTGAAAAATCGCGGGATTGAGCTTTATGAGACGCCACGCGGCGGGGATGTGACCTATCATGCGCCGGGACAGCTCATTCTCTATCCCATCATGAAACTTAGTGGCACTGACGCGGATGTCCATGCCTTTGTCGGAAAGCTGGAAGAAATTGCCATTCTGACCGCAGAAGCCTTTTGCGTGGCCGCCTTCCGGCGCAAAGGAAAAACGGGGGTTTGGACCGATCAGGGGAAAATCGCGGCCATCGGCATCCGGTTTAAAAAATGGGTTTCATCCCACGGCATGAGTTTCAATGTCAATGTTGACTTAGGCGGGTTTGACGCCATTGTCCCTTGCGGGCTTCATGGAGAGAAAGTGACCTCCTTACAGGCAATTCTTGGTGAGAAATGCCCGACCATACAGGAAGTCAGGGCGGTCATGATGCGTCAATTTGAACGCGTCATGAAACGCACGGTCACTCCCGGACCTGGCCATCACCTGTAATGACGTATTTGTACGTCGTCAACTCCTCAAGGCCCATCGGGCCACGACAGTGAAGCTTATCGGTGCTGATACCGATTTCCGCCCCCATGCCAAATTCAGCGCCATCCGTGAAACGGGTGGACGCATTCACATAAACCACCGCCGAACCCACATCATGGGTAAACTCTTTCTGCGCGGATTCACACTCTGAAACAATGGCATCAGAATGATTGGAACCATATTTATTGATGTGTTCAATAGCTGCTGTCACCGAAGGCACCACTTTGACTGCCAGAATCAGATCCAGATATTCAGCATACCAATCCTCTTCGGTTGCCAGTTTCATAGCCGGTACAATGGTGCAAGACGCCTCATCGCCACGAAGTTCAACCTTCAGTTCAACCCCAAGTCGTTGGGCGACAAGCGGGAGGAATTTCGCAGCCACCACCTCATGCACCAACAGCGTTTCCATCGCGTTACATACACCCGGCCGCTGGCACTTGGCGTTTTCACAAATTTTCAACGCCTTATCCAAGTCGGCCGTTTCATCTACAAAGGTGTGACACACCCCTTTGTAGTGCTTGATCACCGGGATGCGAGCCTGCTCGACGACGGCACGAATGAGACCCTCACCCCCGCGCGGGATGGCCAGATCCACCAAACCCTCTAACTGAACCAATTCCTTGACGGCTTCGCGATCAGTGGTCGCAACCCATTGGACTGCATTTTCAGGCAGGCCTGCTTTCGCACCTCCTGCTTGCAAGGCCTTCACAATAGCCCCATTCGATTGAATGGTCTCCTTACCCCCCCGCAAAATAACCGCATTTGAGGTCTTAACGCATAAACCGGCGGCATCCGAAGTCACATTCGGGCGAGCCTCATAGATAATGGCTATCACACCAATGGGAACTCTGACTTTGACAATCTCCAAACCATTCGGGCGAATCCAACGGCTGATCACCGCCCCCACAGGATCCTTGAGCCCCGCGACTTCACGCAACCCCTTGGCCATGCTGTTGATACGTGAATCCATCAGCGCGAGCCGGTCAATCATCGCCGCCGTCATTCCACCCGCCTTGGCAGCCTCCACATCCAGGGCATTCGCCTGCTTGATGACCTCACGTTGAGCCTCCAGTTCATCGGCCATGGCCTGCAGAATGGCCGTCTTCTTCCTGGCCGACAACCGCGCCAACCTTCTCGAAGCGATCACCGCTTTTTGGCCCATCGCCAACATGTCTTCATGAAGTCCCATAGATACCGCTTTCTCAATGCTTACAATGATGCCACTACAAAAGTCCCGACATCCGCCCCCTGCACCACACGGGTTATATTGCCAGCTTTCCTGCCATCGGCAATCACGACATGGCAACCCGCCTGAGCCGCCAGCTTGGCCGCACGAAGTTTGGAACCCATGCCACCCTTGGAAAGTGCGTTTTTCTGACCGGTAACCAGCGCCAGCGTTTTCCTGTCCACTTTTTCCAGATAAGGCACCCGGCGGGTCCCCCCCTTGGCGCCGGGCGCACGCAGCCCATCCACCGTACTCAAAATGATCAACAGATCGGCGCGGATCATGCGCACCACCAGGGAGGCCATAAAATCGTTATCTCCCAGTTTGATGTCCGCCCGGATTTCTTCATCCGCCACAACATCATTTTCGTTCACAATGGGGATGACCTTATGCCGCAGCATATTCTCTATCGTCCGCCTGGCATTCGTCAGGCGGATTTTATGATTAAAATCATCATGCGTCAGCAACACCTGCCCCACTTTGCAATGCTTGGCGGAAAACAGTTTATCGTAGGTGGCCATCAAACGACATTGGCCTACCGCTGCGGCCATTTGAAGATCCGGCAATTCGGTTGGCCGCGACGCCATGCCCAAGGCCTCCATCCCGGCCCCAATGGCACCGGACGTCACGAGCACAACCTCAATGCCCGCCTGGCGCAATTTGGCCATTTCAGAAACCAGCCCCTTGATACGCCGATGCTCCGGGCGCCCTGTTTTCTGCACCAATACACGACTGCCAATCTTCACGACAACCCGCCGTACATCGGCAATACTCTGTCTTAATTTCAGTGATTCATTCATAACCTAACCTCACTTCTGTCAAAGATCTCTGACAGAATGAACATAATATACAAAATAGAAATTCAGTACCATTCTGTCTCATTTTGTAAATTCTGTCTAAAAATTCTTTTTCTTAATATCAATTTCATTATTTTCCCCGAGCCGCCGCCCATTTAAAAAAATTACGCAGGATCTTAAACCCATCGGGGTAGCCTTCACACGCCTCCTCCGGGTGAAACTGAACGCCATAGAAAGGCTTGGTGCGGTGCCGAAAAGCCTGCACCTGACAAGCCGCACTGCTGGCCAACACCACAATATCCCGCCCAATCCCCTTGATCTCGCTGCGATGAAACTGCTGCACCTTGACAACCTGGCCCAGGCCTTCAAACAGCGGATCTTTTTGCAGCACAGTTACGGGATAAACCCCCCACTCCTTGTATTCACCCGGATGATACTTTGGATTATGGTCGGCCTCATCCCCTCGAATCGCATGCATGATCCCCAAGGTGCAACCGAAGAACTCTGCGGCCAATTGATGGCCACCGCAAATACCCAACTGGGGCACTTTTGAGGTCATGACCACTTGCCGGTAATTCCTGGTCTGCCGAACATCATAATCCTCAAAGGGAGTGGAGGTTCCGCTATAGACAATCGCGCACGGCCGGAATTCCGACAACATCTTTAGATTCAACTGCTTATAATGAATCATTAAGCAATAATCACCGGACGCCTTCTCCAAAGCCAACCGGGGGATTTGCCAGTTGCCCGCTTGATACTTTGCCGCTGTCTCCATGATCACATACAAAATCATATTCGTCATTCTCCCCATTGACACTATGAAATGAAGTGTGGATTATGCCGTACATGCAATCGTTTTACCAGAAATTAGGAAGAGCGCTCATGGCCGTTTGGCTTTATTCCTCCCTATCGCTCCCCGCCTTTTCCGCCGCACCTCTGTTTGCCCGCTTATCCCCGGATCGCGCCACCATCCATGCGGGCGAGGCATTCCAAATTATCCTCACCATTCATGTCACTGGCGAAACCCTTGCCCAGCAGATCTCGATCGACGGGCTTCCCGCTCCCGAACAATTACAACTCTATCCCTTTCAGGAACTTCCCAATGAAACCGTCACACTCGAAGGACTACCCTACGAAGTCCGGAAGTTCCGGGCCTGGGCCAGGGCGCCTAAAGCCGGCTCCATTTCCCTGGCACCCCGCCTGGGCGGAACTTTTATCCAGACCACCCGTTTATTTTTCATGATGCAAGAATCACGGCGTCCCGCCAATATCCCTGTTGAACCCATGACGCTGTCCATACAGCCTCTGCCGGAGGCGGGGCGTCCTGCGGATTTTTCCGGGCTTGTGGGGCGATTCGCCTTTACCGTCGTTCCATCACCCCTCAATATCGCCTTGGGCGATTTAATAAACGTAACGTTCACTATTGAGGGGGATTTAGTGCCTGACGTCTATTTGAAGCCCGGCATTAGAGCGCTGCCTGAGCTCAAAGTGTATGGGTTGAAACCGGTCGCCGGCGAGAGCACACCTGCCCGCCAGGTATTCAGCCAGACGATTGTCCCCTGCAGCAGCACGCTCACGTCCATTCCACCCTGTTCGCTGAGTTTCTTTGACACGCGGCAAATGCGCTACACGACGCTAACCACAGGCCCCTTCCCCATCCACTACCACGCCGAACGGGCTCCCGTTCAAACTGTGTATTCACCCACTCAAACCACCGCCAAAACTGAAAGCACCAACACCATCGGCCTCGTCCCTCATGCGGAAGGCCTCCCCCTTTGGACTCGCATCTGGCAGCGGCTCAAGCATGAGAAATCGGCCATCATCACCGGAAACAACGAAGTACAGGTGTTTCTGGCCCCCTCAGAGTCCTCGCAAAAACTTTTCACCTTGAAGCCCGGCACCTCTGTTACCACCGGATCAACCAACGAAAACTGGATTTACGTTTCGTCGCCAGACGGCCTTGGCTGGATCCCTGCAACAGCGCTTGCCCCCTCACCCTAGCCCTCTCCCTCGAGGGGAGAGGGAATCATCAGTTCCCCGTCTTCTTCCTCTCCCCTGGCGGGAGAGGATTGAGGTGAGGGGTATTGAGAAGAGATTGAACTCCATCGGCTTTTCTGGTCTGATTCATTGAACGACTTGATCGGCACAACCTGGCACAGAAGGGGCTTTCCATGGCCAAAAAACAAAAGGCACGATGTATTGGGATTCTCACGGCAGGCGGTGACTGCCCCGGCTTGAACGCGGCCATCCGTGGAGTCGCGAAGGCCGCGCTGCATCACCACGTCAAAGTCATTGGTATTATGGACGGATTTCGCGGCCTGGTGGAAAATCGCACCATTCAACTCGATGATCAGCATGTCAGCGGCATACTCACCCTGGGCGGCACGTTTCTGGGATCCAGCCGCGACAAGCCCCACAAGATGAAAATGGGCGATAAAATCATGGATATGACCAGTGTGGCCATCGCCAACGCCCGTCGGCTGCAATTGGACTGCCTGGTCTGTCTGGGCGGAGGAGGCACCCAGAAAAACGCCCTTCATCTCCACACCTCCGGCGGGATAAACGTGCTGACGCTCCCCAAGACCATTGATAACGATGTAGCCCTGACGGATATCTCTTTCGGGTTTGATACCGCACTGGGAATCGCCACCGAGGCCATTGACCGGCTCCACACCACCGCCACCAGCCATCACCGTATCATTGTCTGTGAAATCATGGGACATTCCGCCGGTTGGCTTCCACTTGGCGCGGGGATTGCCGGGGGTGCGGATGTGATTCTGATCCCTGAAATTCCTTACAACCTTGAAGCCGTTGCCGAACACCTGCTCAACCGGCGCCATCATGGCAAGCGGTTCTCCATCATTGCCGTCGCCGAAGGGGCTATTTCACAGACAGAAGCGAAAGCTCTGGCAAAAATCGCCAAATCTGGCAAAAAGGTGAACAGGGAAATCGCCACCAGCATTAACAGCGATGGCGTCCATCTGGTTCAAGAACCCATGTCCAGCCGTGTGGCGCGCCAAATCCAGCAACTTACTGGTATGGAAGCCCGGGTCACTTCGCTTGGCCACGTGCAGCGAGGCGGAACCCCCTCAGCCACAGATCGCCTGCTTTGCACGCGATTGGGCACGAAGGCGGGAGAACTGCTAATGGAGGGAGTCTATAACGTGATGGTCGCCGTCCGGGGCGAACACTGTGTGCCTGTCCCCCTGTACAAGGTGGCAGGGATTATTAAGAACGTCCCCCCCGACCACCCGTGGGTAGAAACCGCACGGTTAGTGGGCACCTGTATGGGGGATACTCCAGGTGTGTAAAAGTTTCTTGCCGTCAACGCGCCGAAAGGCATAATACCCCCCGCTTGTCATTTCAATGACGGGCCCGTAGCTCAGTTGGTCAGAGCGGAGGACTCATAATCCTTTGGTCGTCGGTTCAAGTCCGACCGGGCCCACTTTTCAAACCCCAATAAAAACACTTCTAGACCAATACTTACAGGGTAATTATGCAATTTTAGATATTACCATCTGTCTCAACTCGTCCCCTTATGTTCCATGTATGGATCTCTTCCTCAATCGCTCACCAGTTTCACAATGGCGGGCGCATCCTCATCAATCTTGCTGAATCGCCCCACTCGCTTGTCTTCAAAATAGTTGTCATGGGCATCATCGTTCGCGGTGGAAACCTCCCCCACAATGGCATACCCGGAATCCGCCCAGAAGGCATGCAGAACTCCCTTGGTGAGCGTAACCCGCTCGCCGGCTACCAGGATGAGCGGTTTTTCCGCAGGAATATCACGCCATTCCCCGTTCACCTGCAGGCGAACCGGGGCTGACGATGGCAACTCAATGGCCAACCGCCCCCACCTGCAGATGATGTCCTCTTTCTTGGCCGCATGATAATGGCGCGGAGTCACCTGGTTACTCCTCACATACATCAGCTTCTCGCAATACTCAGGTTGCTCCGCCAAGTTCACCAAGGTCAATCCAACCTTGTCGAAATCGCCCAGCCCGAAATCCGTTACATCCCACCTGGGATTGGGAGGCAAGGCCCAGCCGTGCCGTTCAAAGGCCGTTTTAGCATCCTGCACTACCGCGTTGATTTCTGAACGCCTCATAATCCTGAACCTTTCGTTTAACAGCTGTATTCAAGCCACTAATTCTTCATCCACAGGATATTGGTGACAATGCGCGGATAATACTTGCTTCCCTTTGCCTTACCAGACTTAAACTGGTCCGAGCAGGCATCAAATTCCGACCCGTTCCTTTCCCATTCGGCATGGGCGTGGTCGGCGGCGGCACCCGCCTTGCCCTGCTTCACCCCCAGTATGGTACGGGCGATGTGCTGGCAGAGATTGATTTTGCTCATCCATGAATTATCGGCCGTGGAGGACAGTTTCCACCCGCCATCGGGATAGAGACATACCCCCGGCACTAGAACATGCTCCAGGTGCAATTTCAGCGTTTTTAACAGGTCAGCATAGGGCCCGTTGAAGGAAAGCGCCTCCTTCAAGCCCATCGCACGGGGAAATATCAATCCCTCGATGACGGGGATAATGGCGCTCTTGTTCCCCGCCTCCAGCACCGCCGGGATAAAGCCAAGCTTTTTGTCGTAGCCCTTCACCAATGATTTCGCGCACAGTTTGGCCGCCTTCATGCACTCCGACGCCTTATCGTCAGCGTCGAGCGTCTTGAACATAAATTCAAGGGCCAGATAGGACGCCCAGCATTTGGATGCCAGATAGATATTGTTGCGCGCCTGCCCAAGCGAATGGTCCAGTGAATCATAAGTCGTGATCTCGCCACCGCCCTGCGTGAACGAGCTCTCGCACTTCATAATCCCGGTCCGCTTGCGGGGATCGGGATGGTCGCGATGCTGCAGGCTTCTCAGGCAGTCCTCCAGAATCCCGCGATTCCTGACCAGGAAGTCGTCATCACGGGTCTGGGCGTAGTAGACGCCGGCGCAACACACCCAGTTCGCCAGTTGCTCGCAGGTCATGAACGAAAAACATTCACGGTCCAATCCGGCCAACTCATAACTGCTGCGTCCCGACGGACTGAACTGGTTCATCACCCCCATGTCATGACTGAAGGAAATCCCCCCTTCGTAAAGTTTTCCGGGTTTACCCGGCTCAAACACCTGGTCATAGTAGCTGTACTCGCGCACAAACTGCTCCAGGACATTACGCACCGTCCAGGGATTGAACCGCATCTCGAAGAACAGCATGTCAACGGTGAGGTCGAAGGTGTTCATCATCAGGTACTCACCCTCATTAACAACCCAGCGCGGACGACCCCCGTCATCCAGCCATTCGGTCGAACCCCAGTAGCTGTGAGTGGCATGGGCGATCAGGAACTTCTGCTCATCGTTGAGCTTGGCGGCTGCCAACTCGGCATCCCGGGCCTCCGCCTCAGCCAGATAGCTCGGAGCCATCTCAAGGGAGTAACGCAGCACCTCCTCCAGACCGCTGAAATACCGGTTATACCAGTACTTGGTAGCCTTGCCGGTTGTGGCTTGTCCCTGCTTGAAATACCCGACGCTGATCAGAATCTCCCGGCTCTCGCCTGCCTTGGCTTCGGCAATTACGCCAGCCGTCGCCCCCAGCAGGAAATGGGGGGTGCGGTGGCGCCTGCGCATGGCCAACGGAACATCGAAGTCAACGAACGTCTCAACATCATCCTCCGTCGCCATTCCCATGCTTTCATGCCGGGTCAGGATCTTGAGATGCTCATCCTGCCCCAACGGCACGGTCCATTTTCCATCAGTGCGAATGGCAAAGAAAAAACGGCGGGCTTTCTTCGATTTGCGATTGTCATAACTCACCCGGATCAGGCTGGCGGGACAGGAGACAAACTTCTGTTCCGCAGATGAACTTGTGGCGGGATCAGGAATCGAAAAAAAGGGCGTCACGATCTCAAAACTCAAGCCTTCCGCCCGGAACGTATCGGTCGCCCAACGATAATCACGAGTGATCCTGCCCGCTGGGATCACCCGCTCAGTCGTGGCGACCACGTTCGCCTGCCCCCCCTGGACATACCGGGCCCGCTCATCATCGTTCATGGCAAAGAGGGGTAGGAAGTTAAGCACTCCCTGATCGTCCTCATACCCCACATAGACGCCGCCATCAGCCGGCTGCCCCTTTTCCATGGCCATGCCCCCGCGGGCCCCGTGCATGCCGCAAGTCAACGAACTATGAGCCCCCATGGGCGAATGATGTGCGTGAAACGAAGTCTTCATTTTGCATTTTTCCTTGGCAATTTCCCTGATTATTACGCCCCGTCTTTTATGACGGACAGGTGACTTTACCACGGTCATGCGCGCGACACAAGTGACCCAGTTTGCATTCACTATGAAGCTGTCGCCGCCTTCGGGGACCGCCCCAGCCCGGCAGCCACTGCCGCCGCGCGGTCTCGATGCTGATGACCCTCGCCAGATGCCGATGGAGATCGTTGACGAGCTCAGCCCGACCCGCTGGGTCGTGAAGGCCAAGGCTGATGCACCCGCTTAAATCGAATTATGAACAACGCCTACTACTCATCCCTTACCAGATCCATAACGACATGCTCCCATTCGAAGATATTCTGCGGGCGCCCGCAACAGGTGCTAATATCCTTCAGGACAAGATCGCATGAGCAACCGTTCTTCGCGCAGGCCTTGAGGATCCCGGAGATCTCCTTCTTGAGATTCTCCTGGTCTAGCTTCCCCACTCCGACCGAAGCCGGGTTGGGTTTCGCGGCGAGTACATATTTTTTACCGATCGCCTCCGCCGCCACATTCACGTCGGCCCACGGCGTCACGGACACCTTGCGCAGATTCGGGATCTTCGCAACAATATCCATCTTCCTGTCCAACGGCTCGCAGCAGCCGTAATAAACCAGGCCGCATTCGCCCATGGCCCCCTTAATGTAATCGATATCGAATTCCTCGTGCATTTCATTTGAGACCGAGGCAAAGATCTGCGCCACCGCGCGGCCCCAGACATTCTTCAATTTCACGTGCTCGCCATCAAAATCTTTTCCCGGCAGGTCGCTTGCCAGAATAGGCGTGCAGTGAAGGCTGTACGGGTCATTGTCGAACAGATCCAGCGCTTCCATCTGCTTGATCGAGTCCCAATTCACGTCATGCAGCCGCTTGACCGTCTGATGCATGAAGTCCGGGCGGTCGGCCAAATCCATCAGCAGATTGGTCACTCCGCGGTACCTAGCAATGACATCCCAGGTCCCGGTGGACGCGAATTCATGGCCTTTCAGTCGCACCGGCAGGATGTCGCCAACCGCATCACCGATCAGCTGGTATTTCCTCATCGTCCCGACTTTGTCGTAAGTGATCACTGCATTCCGGATCTTCTCGAGGTCAGCCTCGGTTGCGAGCTGATCATGATACTCATGCGACCTGATGGTATCCCGCTTTTCCATGGAGAGGGTCTTCTCTTCCACAGAGACGCCAATGCCCGTGGAGTGAATGATCTTACCGACCGGGATGTACGGACAGATGATCATGTCGGCAGGCAGATGCTTCGCCTTGTAGATCGTCGTGCGCAGGAACCACTCCACCTCCCTCAGTATCGGGTCGGAGCAGCATAGGGTGAGTTCGTCGTCAATATTCATTTCCACCCAGGGCAGTTCGTCGATCAGGACCACAGGCCTGATCGGCTTGAGGTCGTTGACCGCCCTGTGCAACTTCCGGTTCTCTTTGAACCGGTCCTGTTGGGATAATATGAAATACTCCCCTGCGAGTTGCCGTATTACCTTTATCTCATTCATGATCATATTTGATTATTCATTCATGCAACACAGTTCGGTTGTTTTCTATTAAACTCAGCCTTGGCAAACCAGAAACTGTATGGAACTAAACCAAATCAACCACGCCAACACAATACCCGATTCCGGCCGACTTGAATTGCCGGAAACCAGGGACGATCAAATAGACTTTTGGCCTCATTGGCTCTTCAGTAACTGGTCAAAGGAGATAAGGAAGTCGAAATAACCTTCTGACATTATCGCCTTGTCGAGAGTCCCTTCGTATACCAGGGCCGTGCGGATAGAGATGCGGCGGTCTGATGGCAGACGTAAAACTTTTTCCCGGACCTCATCTACAACGGACAGCGGAATGGATTTGCGGAGTTTGATTTCCACAACATAAAGGGAATGCCTGGTGCGTATTAGCAGGTCAATTTGACAGCCCTTTTTGCGGGCCGTCGGGCGCTGACTGTATGGTGCTGCAGCCAGTAAGGGAGTTCGCTCCAAACCCATGAGTTTGCTCAGCGCTGTCACGTTATTTACTACGAGGTTCTCGAATTGAAGTCCCAGAACAATGTCCCACTCGGGCAGTTGGTCGAGTGGTAACCCGCGCAGTAACCCCTTTTCGATGGCATCGCGTCGGGGAGCGACGTAACGCAGGTAGAAACGTGCATAATTGTCACGTAAGCGGTACTTCTCGGTGCGCGTAGGGCGTATCGTTTTCGGATTAAACACGCGGTCACGCGCGAGGAACCCTCCTTGTACCAGGTCTTCAAGGTGCTCACTCAGGTGCCCGCTGCGCTCCTTGCCAAGTGCCGTACTGATTTCCGAGACCGTTCTGCTGCCGTGTGCCAGGGATTCGAGGACGGACTTATAACCTTCCGCACGCTTCCCGAAAACGTCATTGAATATCTGGTCGAACTCCCTGAACAAAAATCCTTCCCTCTGAAAACAGAGCCGCCGGATATTTTCGTCCGCCGAAAGCGCCGGATCCAACTCCTCAAGGTATTTCGGAACGCCGCCCGTGACGGACAAGGCGGCTAGTTTTTCGTAGGAACTGGTGCGGTCGCCAGCTTTCCCCCAGAACCTGTTGCAGTCGCACGGCGGCAACTCATCCAACAGGACGTCCCATGAATCCCGACCCACGAATCCTGTATTGTTCAGGATGTTCTTCGTAATCCAGGCCGATACCGAACCGCACAGCACAAGTATGAGCTTGGGGTGCTGCTTGAAAACGCTGTCCCAGGCCATCTTGAGGTGGCCGGGAAAGTCCGGGTCGGAACCACCTAGCCAAGAGATCTCATCGAGCAGGATAACCGTCCACTCGGTGCGGATGGCACTGGACAGCAACTGGAATGCCTGTGGCCAGTTAGTAAGCTCAACCTCCGGTAGGTCGGTCTGCCGGGCGAGCTGTCGGCTGAATGCTTGCAGTTGATCGTGGTTCGTGAGGCCGGGCCGCGGCGATAGCCCCTCGATGGCAAGAAATCGGTCCGCTTTCTTGGCGAACTCGCGGATTAGTGTGCTTTTTCCGATGCGGCGGCGTCCCCGGCATGTGACTAGTGACGGCGTTTTCTTGCGCAAGAGTGCCGTGAGATCATTCAGTTGTTCTTTTCGTCCAGTAAACATTATCGCTCCTCCTGTTCATCTTTCCGGTACTGATCATGGCGGGACATTCTGGGCACGAAACGCGCATAATGTCAAGTTAGTGCCCGATTCAGATTAGAATAAGTGGGCACGAAACGCGCAGCATGCGATGTTTGTGCCTTCATAATGGGAGGCTTTTTGGGCACGAAATGCGCAAGTTCAGACCTCCTGTTATGTTGCGCGCAACATAAAGCCCCATTCGGGACAGACAACTAGTAATAAATATACAAGTATTATCTTATATTTAGCACTTGATTTATTATATCCAATTAAGTATTGTCTCCCAATGAGTTTCATCCAGAAACCAGACAAGCCTGAACCCCAGGAGACGATTATCCGGCTCCGCGGACAGGCCGTCATCCTTGATACAGATCTGGCTGCCCTATATGGCGTCACCGTCAAGCGGCTCAATGAGCAGGTGAGACGTAATGAAGATCGATTCCCTGAGCATTTCATGTTCTGTCTTACTAATGCAGAGTGGTCACATTTGAGGTCGCAAATTGCGACCTCAAAGAGGCGTGGAGGTCGCCGCTATACTCCTTATGCATTCACAGAACACGGCGCCATCATGGCGGCCACGATCCTTAACAGCCCTCAGGCTATTCAGATGAGCATCACGATCGTCACAGCTTTCGTCAAACTCCGCCGCATGGCCCTCTCTGTCGAAAGCCTTGCCCGCAAGGTCGCCGCCCTTGAAAACAAGTACGACGCCAGTTTCAGCGCCGTCTTCGATGCCATCCGCG
>JBAXDB010000005.1:0-46462 GCA_037141135.1 bacterium
ACTGCCCACTGCCCACTGCCCACTGCCCTCACAGTCCACTCAGTGATATGCTTTTGTTCAGGGCTGGATTTGATGAGAGGAATTCATCAGCACGGTCTCTGGCGGTGGGCCAGTCGGGAGCGCTCTGGACGGACGCAAAAAGGGTGTGGCCGAAAACGAAATTTCTTGCGAAGTAGGGGGTGAAAATTTTCAGGCGGATCAGGCCTTTCTTCAATTCGAAATCCTCCTCCATATAATCGCAGAGCCGGGTCCAGACGGCATGATGATCAACAGGCAGATCGGGTTGGTGCCACTGTGCGAAAATCCAGGGACGTGCCGCCGCCATTCTGCCGATCATCAGTCCTGCGCACGGGGCAAGCAGGGCTTCATTCGTCTGGAAAAAGGCAAGTCCCGTAATATCACCGTTGGCAATAATGGGTAGTCTGGTTTCGGTCGCCAACTCGGCGTAACATGTGTGACGGGGCTGGTAACGGTTCAGGGATTCTTCCGCAAAACGGGGATGCAGCGTGATGGCATCAATCCCTTCGTCCTCAAACAGTTTCAGCCGGTCATGGAGTACGGTCCGCCAGTCCGGCGTGGGACGGCCCAGACGGATTTTGACGGTCAGCGGGCCATCAAAATCGCGCCGGATGGTGCGGATGATTTCGCAAAGCCTGGCTTGATCGTCGAAGAGGTCGGAACCTCCGCCCCTTTGCTGAACCGTTGCCGCCGGGCAGCCGAGATTGATGTCAATTCCATCCCGTGATGATGGCGCGAGCCGGGCGAGAGTGGCCGGCAGGTGGGCGGAGTCGGAGATCAGCAACTGATAGATAACCCGCTTTTCCTGAGGCCGGCGTTTCAACCATGGAGAAGTCAGGGGATCTTCATGAATAATCATTCTGGCCGAAAGCATTTCAGTGAAAAGGCCGCCATATCCGCCAAAATCTGCCAGAAGCCGACGGAAGGAACTATGAGTGATTCCCGCCATGGGGGCGCAAAAGAGCGGGGGATCATAACAAACTCCTCTGAGGGTGAGGGGCGGCATAAAAGTGTGTGTGGGCATTAGTTATTTCTATTATCGTAATCGTGATCTTAATCATAATCTTAATCGGATTAAGATTACGATTATGAAAATTAAAAAGAAGTGGTATGTAATGATGTTTTGCGACATATTTTTGTCCCTATGAACCTGATCCTCCTTTTCCCGAAAGACTTTGTAACCGAGCAGAAGGTCGTTTTGCAGGGCTCTCGAATGGATCATATTCGTCAGGTGCTCAGAGGAGAAGTCGGGGTCTCGCTGCGGGTTGGTGTCTTTAACGGGCTTTTGGGAACAGGAACCATTGAAGCGATGACCGATCAAGGGATCGAAATGAACGTGGCGCTGACGGAACCCCCGCCTGCACCGCTTCCGGTCACATTGTTATTGGCCATGCCGCGTCCGAAATGTTTTCGTCGTATCCTTCATGGCGCTACGACCATGGGGGTAAAGCGGATTGCTTTGTTTGGTGCCTACCGGGTTGAAAAAAGCTATTGGAACAGTCCGTGGCTGGAGGAGCAGGAATTGCGGCGGCAACTGATTCTTGGACTGGAGCAGGCCCGGGATACGGTGTTGCCGCTTGTGACCCTGCACCCTCTTTTTAAGCCGTTTATGGAAGATGACGTACCGGTCTTGACTGCGGGTACCCGGTGTTTGGTGGCACATCCGGGAGATGGAGTGGGCTGTCCCTGCGGTCTTCAGGAACCGGTATCCCTTGCGATCGGACCGGAAGGTGGCTTTACCGACTATGAGCTGGGGCTCTTGAAAGAACTGGGGTTTGAATCCATTACCCTTGGCCAACGCATTCTTCGCACCGAGCAAGCCGTTCCGGCTTTTCTGGGGCGGCTTCATCACTACCCATGAGCTTCTTTGTCCAGACGTTGTTTGCGCCATTCCCGTGGTGACGACCCGAGCTGTTTTTTAAAATCCCTATTGAAACTTGAAAGCGTCGGAAAGCCTGTCTCCAGAGCGATGTCCAGGACACGTTTATCGGTGCTGATCAAAAGAGAGGAAGCCATCTGAAGTCTCAAATGGGTTATATAATCCTGGGGTGAGACGCCGGTGGCTGATTTCATCAGCCGCCTGAAATGTGTTTCGCTGACATGGCATAACCTTGCCAGTTGGTCCATATACAGGGGATCCGCATAATGCCTTGCCACATGAGCCAATGCAGGTGCCACCCGATCCATGAGCGTATGTCGCGAGGCGGGTATGGGGGGGGCATTGTGTGGCGCTATCTCCCGATGCAGCCGAACCATAACTTCCCACACTTTGGCCCGCACAGCTGAGCGATATCCCTCATGTCGCTCTCTCAGTTCCATGATAATGGATTTAACGAGTTCGCCCAGTCCCGGATACTCCAACGGAGTGAGAATATTGCGGAATGAACTCCCTGCAAGTAACGCAACACGCAGGTATTTCTGCTCTTCGAGAGGTGCGGGAATCAGTCGGGCCGGGTCAAGGGTCAGGAAACTCCAGTGACTTATCGTGCCCGCCGCACTTGAGGCCAGATGCATCTCGGAATTGTTGATGACCGAAACGTCTCCGGTCTTGAACGGTAAGACCTTATCTTCCACTACAAAAACGCCGGATCCTTCGAAACAGTACCCCAACTCAAGATGATCGTGAAGATGCAGAAAAGTGATCGGGTTGTCTTTCTGTGCAAATGGACTTTCTCCGATGATGGGAAAATCATCCGGCAAAGGGATGGGGGCATATTCCAGTCGATAGGGTGGTGATGACCGTTTATGCATAGTATTTGATTATTCTTGCGTAGATATAAGCATAACAATACATGACAATGACTGACAATGGAACTCAAAAGAGGTTTTAATGCCCATTCTGTTGGTGCCTGAAATATAGGTGATTATGAAAAATTATGAAGAACTAGTATATGCGGGTGTTCTGGGGAAAGTCATTGGCGTGTATATGGGGCGCCCCTTTGAAGGGTGGTCCAAAGCAGTTCTTGAAAAGAAATGGGGCCTGATCAGTGGTTATGTTCACGAGGACTTAGGCAAACCTCTCGTTGTTTCAGATGACGATATCTCCGGTACGTTTACTTTCATCCGGGCGCTTGAAGATTCCGGGCGCTATCAAAATACGCCTCCGGAATTCTATGGTGATAACTGGCTCAATTATATCCTCGAGAACAAAACCATCCTCTGGTGGGGCGGGATGGGTTTTTCAACCGAGCACACCGCTTTCCTCCGGTTGAAAGATGGCATCAAAGCACCCTTGTCGGGATCCATTGCGCTGAACGGGCGCACGGTGGCCGAACAGATCGGTGCCCAGATCTTCATTGACGCCTTTGGCCTTGTCGCGCCGGGAAAACCTGAACTGGCCGCCCGCATGGCTCGCCATGCCGCCTCGGTTTCGCATGACGGCGAGGCCGTACATGCTGCCGTAGTGGTTGCCGCCATGGTGAGTGCTGCCTTCACCGAGAAGCGGATGGATAAGTTGCTCGATATCGGCGTTAGCCTGATACCTGGAAACAGCCTGATTGCCAAAGTCCACCGCGATGTGCGCGCGTGGTGTAAGGCCGACCGTGATTGGCATAAAACCTACTCCCGGATCGACAGGAAATATGGTTATGGGAAATACGGGGGCAACTGCCACGTGATCCCGAACCACGCCATTATGGTCATGGCCTGGTGCTACGCCCCGGACGATTTCTACGAAGCCCAACGCATCATCAACACGGCGGGCTGGGATACCGACTGCAATGCCGCGAACGTGGGCTCTGTGATGGGCGTCAAGGTCGGCCTAAAGGGCATTAATGCCCGATATGATTTCCAGGCTCCTTTTGCGGACCGTATCCTGCTGCCCACGGCTGACGGAACACGCAGTACCAGTGACTGCCTGATGGAGGCTTTGCATATCGCCCGTATCGGACGCAAGGTTATGGGTTGGGCGGCAAGCCCACCCCCGAAGAAAGGGGTCTGGCACCACTTTGACCTGCCCGGCGCCCGGCATGGGTATATGAGCGAGTCCGATCCCTATGGCTGCCGTAATACGGCCATCGTGGAGAATGTGGCAGGACACTCGCAGCTCGGACGCCGCTCACTGCGGATCACGTTTAACGTCGATGCCGGACATCAGGCCCGGATTTCCACCCCGGTGCTGGCGCGGCCGGATGTTGCCGGCTACTCCATTGTCTCAACGTCTCAACTCTATTCCGGGATGAACGTAAAAGTTACAGGTCTGGTGGGTGTCGTTGAGGGGGCCGCCCGGGCCCGCCTCTTTGTAAGGGTTCTGACGGGCGGCAAATGGAGCGAAACGACCCTTTGCTTTGGGAAATCAGCTCCGCTCAAGAACAATGCCCCGTTATCCCTTACCTTGACGGTCCCTGACACCAAAGGGTGCGCGGTACTTGATTTCGGTATAGAGATCTGTTCAACCGCCACGACTCAGGGTGAACTGTTTGTGGATTGCGTCCATTTTTCAGGAAAGGCGGAGGTTGCCTTTCCTGCCCAACTCCCGCGGGACGGCGATGCGCCCGGCTGGATTCGTTATTCTGACCATTTGGGTGGTTCATTCTCGGATGATCCGGGTGACTTTACGCATGCCGGTAAAAATACCGGGCGAGGGATTCTGGTCACCGGCAACACGGGTTGGAAGGACTACACCTTTGAAGCCAATGTTAAGATTCACCTGGCTGACAAGGGTGGCATCCTCGTCCGTTACCAGGGAATGCAGCGCTATATCGCTTTGGTCCGGACAAATGACCATAAGTTTCAGTTGATTGAGCGGCATTACGGCGATACCATATTGGCCGAAACGGCTAGCAGGTGGAAATTGGATCAGCCGCACAGTTTGCGTCTGGTCTGCAAAGGCCGGACGATCACGGCCTTCTGTGATGGCAGGAAGGTATTGGAGGGGGTTGACAATAAACTGGGTTGTGGCGGGGCGGGCCTGATTTTTGAAAAAGGCATGATCGGCTTCAATAGCGTGAAGGTGTCCTGATGAAAATTCTGAATTTCGGTTCACTCAACATCGATCTGGTTTACCGCGTCCCGCACATCGTCAAACCAGGGGAGACGCTTTCCAGCCTTTCGCTCACCACGTTTGCGGGGGGAAAGGGGAATAATCAGTCTATTGCACTGGCCCGGGCAGGTGCGCCGGTATTTCACGCCGGCAAGATCGGTAAGGATGGCGACTGGCTCGTCCGCAATCTCATGGCAGCGGGCGCCGATGCCCGGTTCGTGGGGAAGGATCCGGGACCGACGGGTCATGCGGTGATTCAAGTCGCAGATAGTGGGCAGAATTCAATCGTACTTTTCCCGGGGGCGAACCGGACCATTACCATGGCGGAAATTCGTGAAACCCTCACTCATTTTGGAAAGGGCGACATTCTCCTGCTCCAGAACGAGATTAACGCGATACCAGATATCATGAAAGCCGCGCATAAGGTCGGGATGAAAATCTGGCTCAATCCCGCGCCCTTCGATCCTGCGATTCTCAAGTATCCGCTATCGCTGGTGGACCTTTTCATTGTGAATGAGATCGAAGCGGCCGACCTCTCCGGCACCAAGGCAGGAAAACCCGCTTTAGCAGCCCTGTCGCGGCAATTTCCGACTGCGCAAATTCTCATGACGCTCGGGGCCAAGGGGGCCATGCTCAAGAGCGGGACCCGGCAATGGGTGGTGCCGGCACCGAAAGTCAAAGCTGTGGATACCACCGCCGCAGGCGATACTTTCATCGGTTATTATGCCGCTTCCTTGATCAAGGGCCTTTCACCTGAGCAATGTCTCACCTATGCCTGCAAGGCCGCCGCTCTCTCCGTTACCCGCAAGGGCGCCGCCGATTCGATTCCCGACAAAAAGGAAGTTTTCGGCTGACGGATTAAGTGGTGGCCAGGCGTTCGGAGAAATCGGTCAGGATATTCATGAAGTTGATATAGGCGTCGTAGGGAGAGTGGTAGGGACTTGATTCGGCGCTTTCCATGACTTCAGGGTGCTGCTTGGTGTTCATGTAAAAGAAATGATCGGAAACCTGCAGGTGCCGCCAGGCCAGGAGCATGGCGGGATCACGGTGTGCCTTGACTTCCTGCTCCAGAAGATAAAGTCCGTGAATGGCGTCTTGCTGCATCTCATTGCCAACCCAATCCTGTGCTTCCTGTTCGGCGTCTTCCCAGGTTGTAAAGCCTGGAACCGATATGGAGCCGCAGGGCGTATGGGCATTTAACACTTGTGCCGGCGTCTCAAAATTAAATCCCTTATGTGACAGTAAAACGTCGGGAAACTGACTGAGAAATTCCAGCGCGCCGGGTACACCCAATGTGTGTTCTTCAAAAGCATTGAGATTTGTTGCCAGGGTGATCACGTCGCCTTGTTTTTGGAGCAGACGATTAATGAAGTGCGTTGGGGTTAAAGGTGCTGTTGAGGTGGTCGAGGCAGGTGAAAATCTGGCGAGGTTATCGGCCAGCAAGGGGTTTTCAAAAAGTAGTTTGAGGCTGGTGCAGGCTGCCGATTCATACAGGCGGTTCATTGAACGCCCCACCAGGGTACGCTCCGCCCCTGCGGCGAGAATGGCCTTGAAACCGAATGAATCGGCTTCAAGCGCGATATCATTGTTATAACCTAATGCATGATAGTGAAAAGTGTCCGGGAATTTTCCAAAAAGGGCGCTGATTTTATGGCGATGCAAGTCAATCTGTTCTTTGAATTCCGGCTTGGAGAAGAGGAACGAAAGGGAGTGGAAAAAAGGCTCGCAGATAAACTCCACGCAACCGGTGTCGGCCAGGCGTTTGAATTGGATGAGGAGCTCCGGCTGAAAACGCTCGAATTGGTCGATAGCCACTCCCGATAGTAAAATCGCAAAACGGAAATCACCTTGATGTTCATCGATTTGCTTTAACAGAATTTTGGTGGCGGGGAGATAGCATTGGCGGGCCATTTTGTCCAGATGGGCAAAATCGGCCACATCATCTGTATAAGCGGGAGATTCACCGATGTCGAAGAAGGAATAATGGCGCAGGTGGTGCGGCTCATGAACTTTCAAGATGAGACATACGGATGGCATGGTTCGCCTCAACTAAGAAGTTGGTTGTAGAGAAGTTGAATGCGTGCGGCGGCGACTTCCCACCGTACATGGCGCAGGGTTTTGCGTCCGTTGCGGAGCAGTTCCCGTGACAACACCGGGTATTTGAGAACCGCCAGGATCTTGTCGGCGATATCGTCAACATCCCAGAAATTCACGGTGAGGGCATGGGGGAGGACTTCAGTGACTCCCGCCTGCCTGGAGAGAATGACGGGGACATCATACAGCATGGCCTCCAATGGGGAGAGCCCGAACGGTTCCGAGACGCTGGGCATGACGTACAGGTCGCTCATGGCGTACATCCGCTCCACATCATGTCCGCTGAGAAAACCCGTGAAATGGAAATGACGCCCGAGCCGGAGTTCGCCGACCCGCTCTATCATCCGGGGCAGCATGTCGCCGGAACCCGCCATGACGAATGTGACATTGGACATTTTTTCCAGAACCCGCGCGGCTGCTTCCACAAAGAAATCCGGCCCCTTTTGTGAGGTGACCCGGCCCAGGAAAAGAACGATCTTTTCATTGTGGTGCCGGGCAACATGGTAGACTTTCCCGATATTCCGGCGTGATACCGCATTGTGGATGACGGTGACCTTGTCCGGCGCAATGCCATATTGATCCAATATCAGGTTGCGGGTGTAATGACTGACCGCAATGACGTGGTCGGCCTCCTGCAGGCCGAGTTTTTCAATATCGAAAATGCTTTGATTCAGGTGGTCGCCACTGCGGTCGTATTCCACGGAATGCACATGCACGACCAGCGGTTTGCCGGTGGCGCGTTTGGCCCGGATGGCCGCCAGAAAAGTCATCCAGTCATGGGCGTGGATCAGATCGAAGTCTTCGCCCCGCGCCAGATTTTCGCCCACTTCACTATAACGCGCCACTTCGGCCATCAGGTTGTGGCCGTAATGGACGGCGGGCTCGATGACGCTGGGATGACCCTTGCGCTCAATGGCCCGTTCGGCGGTGGCGTTCAGAATGGTCAGGTATTCGCTGTTATTAAGATAGGGGCGCAAAATCGAATCGAAAGGCTTGATGTTAAGGCTCTCGAAAAACTCGTCCGCGGTGGGCGGGTAGGGTACGGGGGACTCGGAGGCGGCCACCAGTTCCACATGGGACTTGGCCACCGGCGTTCCAGCCCGTGGAACCACGAACGTAATCTTTGCCCCGTGCTGGGAAAGCGCGCGGGTGATTTCATAGCACGCCGTCCCCAACCCTCCGCTGATGTGAGGTGGAAATTCCCAGCCGAACATCAAGATTCGCATAAGTGAATTACCTCAGACGATGCAGTCGGTTCTCCAGCAACAGTCCATCTGGGGACAAGCGGGAGTGCCTGTTCCGAAACAAGGGGTGTTTTTCTCCGCCTTCTGGATGGCTATAATAAGTTCTGCTTTTTTCAGTTTTCCGGGGTTGATGCCCAATGTTTTGGCCTTGGCCTTGATATCGGTTACTTTCATCTTCGAACTCCTTTGCTGGAATCATCCTAGCGGGAACAAACGCGGGCGCATAGCGTAAAAAGCCGGATTAATTCGGCACTGCTCCAGGCTTGCGCGGGACAGCCGTTGGGACGCTGGGGCAAATCTCCGTCGAAAATCTCAGGAACATTGATCAGGCCGCGTCCTGTCAGACTGTAATCGAGCAGTGGACGCAGGCTCTGCGTTAATTCCCATGCGGCTTCAGCGGGGGTGCAGCTTGTTTTTAAGACCGCCTCGCCATAATGCCCCAGAAGCCAGGGCCATACGGTGCCCTGATGGTAGGCGGCATCGCGGGTGGGTTGATCGCCCTCGTAGCGTCCACGGTAGGCAACATCACGCGGGGAGAGGGTGCGCAGGCCGCAAGGGGTGAATAATTCCCGCCGGACCGTTTCAACGACGCCTTTGCGTTGGCGGGCGGTCAATGGTGAAAAGGGGAGGGAAGCCGCGAAGATCTGGTTGGGGCGGATGGTTTCATTCAGGATACCGTCCGCAAACGAATCCGCCAGATAGCCGGGACCCTCCAGCCAGAAGGTGGCTGTAAAGGCCTTCTTCAAACGTTTGGTGAGCTCGGTTGACCAGGGGAGCTTCTCATTAAAGCTGGTGGCCAGGGTTTCGCAAAAGACCAGGGCGTTAAACCAGAGGGCGTTGAGCTCCACAGCGAATCCGTAGCGCGGGGTCACCGGCTGACCATGCGAGGTGGCATCCATCCAGGTCAGCTGTGTGTGCCGGTTGCCGGCGTGCAGGAGCCCTTCTGGTGTCATATAGATGTCGTAATGCGTCCCAGCCATGAAACGGGCGACAATCCGTTTCAGGACAGGCCAAATTGTGTCTTGCAGGGTTTTCCGGTCACCGGTACATTCAAGCATCTGCTGCGCCGCCCAGAAATACCAGAGCGAGGCGTCAACGGAATTATAGGCGTGATGCTCCGGATCGGCTGCAAAGCAATTGGGGATGAGTCCATCGCGTTCATGGGGTGCGACCGCTTTGAGTATTTCGATCCCGAGTTCAGGGCGGCCGGAATAGAAGGTGAGCCCCGGCAGACTGATCAGGGTGTCGCGACCCCAGTCATCGAACCAGGGATAGCCCGCGATAATGGTGGCACGGGCCGTGTCCGGTGTGCGGATGGTGAAATGGCGGCCACTCCGGATCAGCGCCGGCAAGGGCTCAACGATGTCGGTGTGGCCGGCTTGGGAGGCCATCGTTTCGGCTGATTGGGCGCAGACCTGGCGGCGGATGGTTTCAGCTTCCCATAGTGCGGGAAGAGTCTGCTGGCTCGCGAGCGACGCCGAGACAATCACGCGGCCATCCAGTGGCAGGTTGAGTTCAAGGGTGCCGGGGCAGAAGCAATCTTCGTGATAATCATAGCCCCGCTCTGCCTCCATGAAATATTCGAGATTACGGTACCAGACCGGTTGAGCCTCAAAGGCAGGAACTTCGCTGGCCTGAATGAAGAGTGACGGCAATCCTTCGTAAGGCTGGATACTGAAGCCGGCGGGAGCGTGCGACGTGGCGGTCCGGATATAGGTGTCCTCCTGCTTGAGCTCATGATGCCGGCGAAAGGCAAGCAGCGGTTTCAGGCGCAGGATGACGGGCCCATCGCCCTTTTCCATCCGATACTCCACCAGGACGGTGTTTTGACCCTGCACCATCAGAATGCGCTTCTGGATAATCATCCCCTGAATCTCATACCGGAACACCGGGCCTTCCTCGAGGCAGAATTCGATCAATTGGCGGTGGCCATCAGGATGCATGACACAGGGATAGCAGTTGCTGGAAAGCGGAATTTCTCCGGAGGGCGTGATGATGGAATCCTCATACTTGGAGAGCATTGTAAACCGGCCTGCGGGGGCGGCCAGACTGGCGACCAGCAGACCATGATATTTCCGGGTGTTACAGTTGTGAATGCTGCTGGAGGCATAGCCTCCGATCCCATTGGTCTCAAGCCACTCGGTCCTCAGCGCGGAGTGGAGCTCCTGGCATTTCTCCCTGGAAATGGGCGGAAATGGCATCATGGTTGGTCGGGCGTCTTCCCGTATTTGGCCTGACGCCGTTTGTGGAGCCAAATATAGACTGCGATCAGCACCACACAACCGATGATGACGCCAAGGGTGCAGATGTGGGAATATTTCTTGATAAGCTCCATATTCTTGCCGCAAAGATAGCCGATATAGGTCAGGATAGTCATCCAGATGGCGGAGCCAATACCGGTATATAGTAGAAAATGCGACATTTTCATCTTTGTCAGTCCAGCCGGGATCGAGATGAGATGCCGCACCACGGGAATCAAGCGCCCGGTGAAGGTGCTGATCTCGCCGTGAGCGTTAAAAAAACGTTCTACCATGGCAAACTTGTCCTGCGGGCAGAAAAAATATTTCCCGTATTTCAGAAAGAATGGCCGCCCCAGCCACATGGCCACGACGTAATTCAGCAGGGCGCCCAGCCAACTGCCCACGACGCCCAGGATAATGACCACCGGCAGGCTCATGACTCCCGTTGAAGCGAGATAACCCGCCTGCGGCATGACCAGTTCGCTGGGGATGGGAAAGACAGAGCTTTCCAGGGTCATCAGGAAGACAATGCCGGGATACCCCATGCGTTCAATGATGTCGACATTGAGCTGAAATAAATGTGTCAGAAACTCCATGCTTAATTCTCCTTATTACAAGCCTGTATTTGTGGCATAAGCGCCCCCGTTAAAGCAAGCAGAGAGACGTTTTAGTTGTTGAGTTGTCAAGTTGTTGAGTTGTTGTCGGGTGGCGATCCGAATTATCATTTAACAACTCAGCAACCTAACAACATGACAACTTTTCAGATGCCGATTTCGGGCAGGAGAGACCGATACATGCTAATGGTTTCATCCACCATTTTCGAAAATGAAAAGTGATCCACAATCCGCTGGAGTCCATTTTGGCCGTGTTGTTTGCGAAGGGGACTGTCAACGGCGTAGGATCGTATGGCATTTGCCAGCGCGAGGGGATCGCCTGAGGGAATAATTTTACCTGTCCGGTCCTGCTCAACCAATTCCACCATGCCGCCGACACCGGACACAATACAGGTGACACCCATGCACATGGCTTCTACAACGGCCTTGGAAAACCCCTCATTTTTAAGAGTCGGCATGACGAACAGATCGCAGGCGCCCATCAGTTGGGGGGCATCCATGCGAAAGCCGGCCAGATGTATCCGCTCGCGTAAGGCACTATTGCCAACCAGTTTGTTGACTTCAGCATCCCCGTTCTGTCCAACCAATAGCAGGTGAACGGGCAGATCCGGGGCGAGCTGGCGGACGGCCTCAATCAGGACAGGCACTCCCTTGATCGGACGCATGTTCGCAATGCAGCCGACAACCACAGCTTCGTCAGGAATGCCGAATTCAAGGAGACTTGCCCGGGGTGCCGCCTTGAACCAGGCCGGGTCATGGCCTTTGTAAATCTGGGTCAGCCGTTTTTGGGGAATTCCTGCCGACTCCAGGTAGTTTTGGACAGCCTTGGAAATGCAGACAATCTTATCGACGTGGGGATTCAAGACAGCCAGGTAGGAGGAGGGGTCCCAAGGCCGGAGATGGCCCATGGTGCCACAATAGCCGATAATTTTGACAGGAATGCCGGCAGACGCGATCAGGCTGTTGGAAAGGGCGCGGCTGTTGAAGGCATGGACAATGTCATAGGACCCTGATTTCAGCAGGCGGCGAATGGTTTTTATGGCGGCGATATCCATGCGGGCCGTCATTTTTAGGTGGGTCATCGGAAAGCCGGCCGCCTTGAGCGGGTCAAAATAAGGAGAGGAGGTATCGCACAGGAGTTCAACCTGAATGCCCCGGGCAGCCAATTCAGGGAAAAGGTGGGCTTCCGGGCGTTCTCCTACTCCAGCTACAAGTAATACTTTCATGAATGCCGCGCATGATAGTTCCCGAAAGATACAATGAACAACTATATTTTGTTAGCAATTCTCTGAGCCTTGGCAGACGGTCGTTGAGGCAGACGGACACCTGATGGTCTCTTCCTCTTCTGGAGGGCCTGCGGCCTCGCAGGCCGTCTTCATGCCTGTTTTGACAACTTCGACTTGGGCCTTTCCCCATTCCGTGTAGCGCTATTGGTGAAGAAATCATGTATGGCGATATTTGGCAAAAAGAGGATTACCTCAACTGGCTTTATGAACGCCTTCTCGCCATGCGAGAGGTGATGAGTGAAACCGGCTCCATGTATGTTCATCTCGATTGGCATATTGGGCATTACGTTAAGGTTCTACTCGACGAGGTATTTGGTGAGGACAACTTCCTCAACGAAATCGTGTGGAAACGTTTCAACTTTCATGCAGATGCGAACAAATTTGGCATTGTTCATGAAAGTATTTTTCTTTATGGCTGTGGAGACGACTATCTCTTTAATAAAATCTACACACCAATCAAACAGTCCTATATCGACAGTCACTTCACTGGGCGTGACCCGGACAACAGAATTTTCTGTTTGGACAACCCAACCGCGCCAGCTCATGGGCATGATGGCAAATCGATTAAATTTGGAGACAGAGTGATTGCTCCACCAGCGGGAGCGATGTGGCGCTACAGCCAGGAAAACGTCAATAAGTTATTATCCGAGGGGCGTATTGTTTTCACGGGGACTGGAATGCCACGAGTGAAACGATATCTTGATGAGTTGCCCGGCATGGCGATTCATAGTTTGTGGACAGACATTGATTCTGTGAACTCGCAGGCCGACGAACGCTACGATTACACAACGCAAAAACCCGAAGCTTTGCTTGAACGGGTCATAAACGCTTCCTCTAAAGAGGGCATGATCGTCGCTGATTTCTTCAGCGGCAGCGGCACCACCGCGACGGTTGCTAATAAATTAGGCCGTCGGTTCATCGCCTGTGACATCGGCTTGAATGCCATTCAGACCACCCGGGATCGTCTTGCAACCGCCGGGGCGACCTTCGATGTTCTTAAGATTGAAGACGGCATTCGTCTATTCCGCAATCCGGCCCAGACCATGGCCAAGATTTTCAGTCTCGTTGAAGGGTTTAAGAAGCGCGATGAACTGGAACTCGGCGAATTCTGGGATGGTGGCTTGCCAGGCGCCTCCGGGCGTTATATTCCTCTCAAATTCGTTGGGCTCCACGAACGGCTTACGCGTGCTTTACTGGATGTGTATCTCGAGGAAATCTATCAACTGGAATCCGATGACCGTGCCGATGGCGTTCGAATTTTATACGCTCACCGTGACCTTGATGTGGATCAGGATTACGTCAATAAACGACTCCGCGAGAGTGGCAAGACGCAACTCAAAGTGGAGTTAGTGAGCCTCAATCAGCTTCTCGACAAGAAGGCGGCCAGTCTTTTCACCCCGGATAGCGTCGTGGTGGATGTTAAAGCCGCGGGCAAGGGAAAATGGGAAGTCACGGTGGAACGGTTTTTCAGTCCTTACCTCAAGGCCAAGATAGACGAATTCAACGCCAAACGTGGCAAGCGTCATGCCGAGGCATTGATAGAAGAAAATGGGAACGGCGATGAGAGCAGGGATAATGAAGGCGAGGCCAATGGCGGGAAGGACTCCAAGCCATCCACCCCTTTCAAGGCCGTGAAAGTGAGCGACACCGGGCTCGAACTCATTGAAGCCATTCAGTTCGACACCACGCTCCGGGCCGACGGAGTGTGGGTCAGCAATCCGGATTTGGAAGATAAAGCCGGAACCAAGGAGAAGGTCAAGGGACACTACACCCTCCCAACCGACCATTTCTGCATCAAGTTCCGTAACATTTCCGGTGATGAAATCATCTGGGATTCCCGCACTTCCGCGACCTCATCGGCAAGTCCTGCTGATGGTCACAAGCCCACCCCGAAAAAGAAAAAGACAGGGCATTAAATTCGAGCTCGTCTTGCTGAACCTGTTCAGCATTGGATATTCTTTCATGAATTGCGGTCCGCCGGACCCGGAAAGGTGTTCGTCTGAGCCATGATGAGCCGGTCCGCAGCGATGGAATACCATCATGGTTGGCTCCCTTGGGGTGTCGCACCGCTGGGTTTCATTGAGGAGTGTCGCTTGACGTACAAGTCGACAAACGTCTTCAGTGAAAGTCCAAGCTCATTGCAGACAACCACCGTCTCCGCGAAATCAAGTCGACGTTCGCCGGTTTCATACTTGCTTACATAACTTTGCGGCACGTGTAGGCGTTTGGCGAGCTGGCTCTGGGTTAGCCCTTTCTCAAGGCGGATATCTTTCACGAGTTCGCGAAAAATCGAATCAGCCTGCATGTTCTTGCTACGCGACATAACTTAATAATTGCACACCTGGCCGAAATAACCCAAAATAGGATATTTAACCGGTGGGGGAGTTTATGAAAACGTGCATAGAAATGTTGGCGAAGCTCCAAAATTCATTCTGTCCACTCGTATTTCCTCGCAGTCGGATACTCTATCTGCACGCGGAAGGAGGTGCGTTGGCTTCTATCCCCGCTTGCTCCCGGCGTAGAAATAGAGAAATCCCGCGAGGAGTAGGACGATTGCCGAATGCAGTAATCTATCATGTCGCTCGCGGGTGGATCATCCTTGTGGACATCGCTAAATGCAATGGGCCAGTCGATTCACATCGCCGAGCTGAATTGAAAACACTGTTTACTTCACTCAACAGGCCGCTGGTTTTTGTGACCGCATTTCGAGACCAGTGTGAATTCGCGAGATTTCAGGCGGTGCTCTCATGGGGAACGAGTGCCTGGATTTCAACCGTACCCGAGCACTTAATCATTTTCGATGGGCAACAACTTATGGGACCAAGTCTTTATGAAAGACAAAGGGTGAGATCAAGTAGGATGTGTATATCCCCGTTGATGCGGAATCCATGAAGTTGATCGCCGCGCAGCACGCCCTACGACTCGAAAAGCGGAACGTGCCGGTTGGTATATTGCTGAACCTGTTCAGCATTGATTATTTTGATATTACTCAAGCTCTCCCGCTGGCCGTTTCAGGCGAAATTTCTTCTATTTCAGTAGGCGTCTCGACCGCGTCGGGGACTTGATTGCCCCCAGTGTCTGGTGTCGTTTCATTTGTTTCTGCATTCGCTGGAGCATCGGAAATGTCTGGTGTGATCGGTTCGGGTGGCGGCGCAGGGATGATCGCCGGTGGTGGTGGAGTGGGGGCTGGCGGCGGTGCTGCAATTACCGGCGGTGGCAAAGTTTCAGGTTCCGCCACGATGACCGGGACTGGCTCGGGAGCGATTGTGATGACTGGTTCCGGCGCTTGTGGCGGCGGGACGGTCGTCACCGGGATGATCACGGCTGGCGGCGGTTCCGCGGCAATTTCTGGCATTGGCATCGCGACCGGTATCGGAATCGGGATCACCGCCGGTGGCGGTTCAACCATGGGGACAGAGACCGGCGGCTCGGGTTCTTGCATTTGAGGAGGCGGAACTGGTCCTTCTGGTCTTGTGATTTCCGGAGGCGGCTCAAAGACCGGTGTTAGGGGTACCACGGGGATTGGCGATATATTGGCTGGTTCTGTTGACCGGCTCGGCCCAACCCTTCGACTAGGCTCAGGGCAAGCTTCGCCCTCCAAAGAATTGTCTGCTGAAGGGACGACCCCTGTGCCGTCCGCTGGCGCTGGTTCAGGTTCAGACGCCGGGGTCGGCGGCTCCACGACGATTTCCGGCTCTGGCGCAATGACCGGTATTGGCGTCGGGTCTTCAGGTGGTGGCGGTGCAACCACGGGCGCAGACACCGGTGGTGTGGGTTCTTGCATCTGAAGCGGTGGAAGTTGTGCTTCCGGTGTTGCGATTTCGGGAGGCGGCTCAAAGACCGGTGTCGGGGGTGCCACGGGGATTGGCTCGATTATGGCGGGTTCTGTTGACCGGATCGGGCGGTTCGGCAAGCTCACCGCAGGCCGATCCTCGTCATCCAAGGAATTATCCACTGGAGGGACGGCCTCTGTGCCGTCCGCTGGCGCGGGGACAGGATCATACACCGGGGGTGTCAGTTCCACGGTGATTTCCGGTTCTGGCATCACTATCGGTGTAGGCGCTGGGTTTGCAGGCGGTGGCGGTTCAACCACGGGCACAGACACCGGCGGCGTGGGTTCTTGTACTGGAGGCGGTTCAGGCGTGACCATCGGTTTTGGTGTTCCGTGGGATATCGGCTCTGGCTTGGAGACCGGAATCGTTGTGACGGGAGGGGGCGAGACCGGATGGGCCGTTACTGAACCTGTGCCGCCAGAGACGGCGGCTACTACATTGAAAACTGTTTTGGGGGCTTGGGATTGCGTCTCGGTCTTACCGGGTTCCTGTTGTTGAGTTGTTAGGTTGATGGTTGCTGAATTCCCTGTTGTCTCGGATCTCGGACTGCTCACTGCCAACTGTCCACTTCCCCTTGAACTCTCTTCACTGCCTACTGCAGACTGCCCACTGCTTACTGTCTTAATAATCGCTTTCCCGGCGCCTTGCCATAAGACGATGATGGGGCATTGACTGGCTACCATAGCCGACAAGTCTGAATAAACAGTGGGGCAGCAGATGATACCTGAAATCCCGTCACGCAGAAACGGGGTTACCAGTTCACGGGCGGAAGACGGTTCGGCTGTGATGGCATCGATGACCAATTGGTATCCTGCCGCCGTCAGAACCTGAACCAGACTGGGGATTAGGTTCATGGACTCAGTCGAACTGCTGGCGGAAATGATGAGGCCAATCCAAGGTTTCTTTGGCTCCACATTTGAAATCGGAGCTTTTTCAGTTGAGAGGCCGAGGAGAGGCGCAGCGCCATGCCCCAGAGCGATTTCCCTTGCGACCGGGTTGGGGTGGTAGTCCAACTGGCGGGCGATAGTGAGGATGCGTACTTGGGTATCATGGCCGATCCGGTATTTTTCCGCCTGCCCATTCATGACGCAAGAGACCGTCGATTTGGCCACCCCGGCAGCCTTGGCGACATCAGTTATTGTGGCTGGATTACTCATGCTGAACCTGTTTAGCACTGGCTATTTTTTAAGGCAAGCGACAATTTGCATAACTGCCCGAGAACGGGCGGGACAGAGCCCACCTCTCCATGGAAACAGACAAATCAAGGTGGCGTTCGACGTCCCGGCGAACGCATTGGCTACTTATGTGGGCTCCTTCATGGCCTGCAGCCACCGGGGACGTCGGCTGCCAGTGCGCCCGCGATCCTCTCTTGGCAAAAGGCCATTTCATTCTGGATTCTGAATTCTGTCTCCCTGAGTTGTTGCGATTCCGCTTTATAAAAGTTGACAGAACGACTCGGATTTCTGTTAAATGGGCAGGTTGTTAATCAATTTTCGGAAGAGGTAATACACTTGGATTTAGAAACTTTGCGCCATAGTACGGCGCATGTCATGGCCGCCGCAATCTGCCGGCTGTATGAGAACGTCCAGTTGGACATTGGGCCGGCTATCGACAGCGGGTTCTATTACGATTTCGATCTCTCGAATCGGCTCACTCCTGAAGATTTTCCCAAAATAGAGGCCGAAATGGCCCGCATCGTCGCCGCAAATGTCCCGTTCGAACGGCTCGAAATGGATCGTGCCCAGGCGGAAGCAGCTTTAAAAGCCAAGGGGCAACGCTACAAATTGGAACGGCTGAATGACATTCCGGCAGGGGAGACCATCACGTTCTTCCGCTGTGGTGATTTCATGGATTTGTGCCGCGGTCCGCATCTGGCCAGTACCGGCGAAATCAAAGCGTTCAAGCTTCTCTCCGTGGCCGGCTCCTATTTCCGCGGTATCGAGACCAATCCCATGCTGCAGCGTGTCTATGGTATGGTCGCGCTGTCCCAGGCGGACCTTGATGCCCAGATACTCCTACAGGAAGAGGCGCTGAAGCGCGATCACCGTAAACTCGGCAAGGAACTGGATTTGTTCAGTATTCAGGAAGATGTCGGGCCTGGCCTTGTCCATTGGCATCCCAAGGGCGCCCGCGTGCGCTCGATCATCGAGGACTATTGGCGCCAGGAACATTTCAAGAACGGCTACGAACTTCTTTACACCCCGCACATCGGCCGGGCCGGGTTATGGGAAACCTCGGGACATCTTGGTTTCTATGCAGAGAATATGTACGCGCCCATGAAGGTGGATGACGTGTCGTATTACGCCAAGCCCATGAATTGCCCGTTCCATATCCAGATCTATAAGAGCCACAAGCGCTCCTATCGTGACCTGCCGCTACGCTGGGCGGAGATGGGCACAGTCTATCGTTACGAAAAGACAGGTGTTTTGCACGGCCTGCTGCGCGTGCGTGGCTTCACGCAGGATGATGCGCATATCTTCTGCACACCGGAACAGATCGTGGATGAAATCAAACGGACGGTCGAGTTTGCCCTCCGGATCTGGCGGTCTTTCGGCTTTACGGAAATAACGGCCTATCTGGCGACCAAACCGGCCAAAGCCGTGGGCGAACCTGCCCGCTGGGAGCAGGCCACTCAATCCCTCAAACAAGCCCTTGAGGCGGAAAAGATCCCCTATGTGGTTGACGAGGGCGGCGGCGCCTTTTATGGGCCCAAGATTGATCTGAAGGTCAAGGATGCCATTGGCCGTGAGTGGCAGATGAGCACCATCCAATTTGACTTTAATCTTCCGGAACGCTTTGAACTTGCCTACCACGGGGATGACGGAAAAGAACATCAGCCCTATATGGTCCACCGGGCTCTGTTGGGCAGTTTGGAACGGTTCTTTGGCGTGCTGATTGAACACTATGCCGGGGCGTTTCCGTTGTGGCTGGCGCCGGAGCAGATCCGTGTACTTCCCATCAGTGACAAGGTGCTGGCCGCGGCGGAGACGCTCGCGGGAAGTCTTGGCCAGGAATTATTCAGGGTGAGTGTGGATCGGAGTTCCGATAAACTTGGGGCCAAGATCCGTAATGCCCAGGTCGACAAGATTCCTTACATGTTGATATTGGGAGCCCGTGAGGCGGAAGCCGGGTTGGTCTCGGTCCGGAGCCGGACTGCCGGTGATCTCGGCACAATGAAACTTGAAGAGTTGGTTGGCATGCTGCGCGAGGAAGTGGTAAGCAAGGCCGTGGGTGGTAAACGAGGGGCCGTAGAAAGCCCCGCAACAAGGAGGTAGGAAATTCGTCCGCAAGCTATCAGAGTGAATCACCGGATTCGGTGTCCGCAAGTCAGGTTGCTTGACTCGCAGGGAAATATGCTCGGTGTGGTCACCGTCAGTGAGGCCATATCCATGGCCGTGCGTGCAGGTCTTGATCTGGTTGAGGTTTCGCCCAATGCTGAGCCGCCCGTTTGTCGCATCATGGACTTCGGTAAGTTCAAGTATGAGCAGGCCCGCAAGGAACGTGAGGCCCGCAAACATCAGCATGCCGCTGAAATGAAGGAAGTTAAATTCCACGCCAATGTGGCGGATCATGATTTTGAAACGAAGGTCAATCACATCCAGGGGTTTTTAGCCAAGGGGATGAAGGTGAAGTGCTCCTTGTATTTCCGGGGCCGTGAGAACGCGCACCGGGAACTTGGATTTGACGTGATCAACCGCGTCATGAAGAGTTGCGAGGAGACGGCTCAGCCGGATATGCCCCCGAAACTGATCGGGAGCAGTATCGTGATGGTGCTGGGACCGCGGTCGGGTAAGCCTGTTCCGGCGGGGGCAGCACGCCCTGCTGGCTTGGGTGGTGGATTGCCTATTCCCCCGTTGGTATCCGGTATTCCAGCACCCGCAAAGCCTGTGCTGGCACCAAGGCCGATTACTCAAAGTTAAGGATTGTTTTTGAAAAAGCTTTACGGGGCGGAGTCTCTCAGCTAGACTCCCCCCCTTGTTTTTCCGGAAGGCGGACAATTCGTGCCAATGCGTGGATCCGACCCCGGAATGAGGAGCATCATGGCTAAGAAAAAAGCGAAGAAGATTAAGAAAAAAACGAAGAAGATGGTGACGAAGCGGGTGAAGGTGACAGGGACCGGGAAGCTTATTTATCAGCGTCCCGGAAGCGGTCATCTTCTGAGCAGTAAATCGAGAAAACGTAAACGCAACTTGCGTGGCGGAAAAGTCATTCATGATACCGACCATAAGCGTATTGCGGAAATGATCTGAACGAATTGAAAGGACGAGACTATGCCAAGAGCAACCAATGCGCCGGCGTCGCGTAAGCGCCGGAAAGTTAGATTAAAAGCGGCCAGCGGTTTCCGCGGGTCACGTAGCAAGCTGTTCCGCCAGGCCACAGAGGCTGTTGATCGCGCGATGCGGTTGGCGTACGTTCACCGCAAAAACGTCAAGGGCGACTATCGTCGTCTCTGGACGGTTCGTGTCTCCGCCGCCTGCCGTGAGCAGGGGTTGGCTTACAGCCGGTTCATCGAAGGCCTGAAAGTGGCCGGCGTTGAATTGAACCGCAAGATGATGTCCGAGATCGCCTTCAATGATCCGGCTGGGTTCATCCAGATTGTGCTGTTGGCTAAAAAGGGACTTGCCGATAAAGCCGTGGCCTGAGTCACGCTGACAGTCGGTGGGGATCTTGTAACGGCCGCTCGAAAGAGCGGCCTTTTTTATTGCAGCATACTGAATACTGGATTCTGAATTCTGAATCCTGTATATATCCTCATTGTAAGTGGTGTGGTGAAGCGGTTCTAATCACGGAGAAGTGCAATATGAAAATGAAAACATGGACGATCGGGTTGTTTGTGGTGGGGCTGATTTGTGGCCGGGCCTGGCTTTCGCAGGCGCAGATGGTCGGGTTGCCGGTGATGGATACAGTTACCCCGCGTGATAAGGGAAATCTCGAAGTGACTCCGGGTGTCATGTTCGGGCACGATATGGATTTTTATGGGGTCCGTACCACCGTCTCCGTGCTGGATGAACTCCGGGTATTCCTGGATCTGGGGCAGGTTGATCTCAATGATGCTGACTCCAATTTTGGCGTACAGGGCGGTGTGCTCTATTCTCTGGAGCCGAATGATTTCGTGGATCTCGGCATTCGGGGTGCCGCCTATTATATGAACACCGACGTACTGGGGCTGAGCGGCGTCAACGGGATGCTGGTGTTCAGCGATGAGACGCTGGTGGATCATCTTTTCCTTTATGGCGGCGCCGGTCTGGATTTGGTTTATAAATCCATGGACAGCCGGTGGGGGGCAAGTTCGTCACAGACTGAAATCAATCCGGTCTTTTCGCTGGGCTTATCGTACCAGTTTAATGAGAATTTCTCCCTCTTCACGGAAGCGGACTACATCGACGGCATGTACGTGGGCATGGGTCTCAGTATCCGCTGAGGCGATTCTAAAATATCAGCAAATACCGGGTTCTGTGCTCATGAAACGTTGCCTCCGGGACTGCAGTGTTTTTTTATTTTTAGTATCGCGGCCAGGATAACGCCATATTGTAAGGCGATCAGCCCGCCGAACACGAAGCTGGCCAGGATCAGATTCTGGGGGAGGAAACGGTTGAGCAGGGGGTGAAGGAGAAACAAGTTCATCCACCAGCCTGAACAGAAAGACTCCGGCAGTCCTGCATATCTGAGCAGACTAGGAACGATTGCGGTAAAGCCGAGTCCCCATGAGGCGAGAATCCACCATTTTACGGCGTCATATATGTGAGTGCGCTGCTGCCACGCCGACCTGAGCCGGGGGGCCAGGAGCACCATGCCTGCGGTCATTCCTGCGGCAAAATGGAGTGCGGCGTGGGCCATCAGGAAGTCTCCTGTTTTTTGAGTTCACGCAAGGCCGCTAACATCACCGCCATCCCGAGCAGAAAGACGCCTGCCGAATACCAGGAGGAGTCCGTCTCAATCTGATCGATCGTATAGTGCCAGAAGAAGATATTAATGCGCGGGTCCAGGGATAGTTTCAAGTAGAGCGAATGCCAGCCGATCAAGCGTGGTAAATCCGGGATTGAAGCCCATATTCCGCAGGCCGTCATTGTGAGCGGCGTGATGACGAGCATGGCAAAACTTGCACGACCGCGCCGGATCAAGTACCAGATCAGGGCAAAGACAAACGGGAAAGAAGCGCCAAGGAGGGCGTGGTTCATGGTATGGGCCTTCCTTGGATTGGGGGTGGAGTCATCCAGGCCCGGAGTTTCTGTGCCTGCTGAAACGCCTCGGTGGCCCGCTGATGATCATTCAGGCTAAGCCGGACCTGCCCCAGCTCGTACCAAAGCCGGTAATTTTTCGGATCCAGCATTACGGCGCGGGTCATAAAGGTTGCCCCTTCGCTGCAGAGCGGGCCATTTCCCGTGATCGAGCCTTCTTTCAGCATGGTTCGTCCCAGATAGAGCCAGGCTGAGGAGGTGGGCGCCCATACCAGGGCGCGGTGCAATTCCCGGTATTTGGCGTTATAGAGATAGTTAGGATCATCCATGGTGCGCATGTCGCCGGGGTGATAACAGGTAATGCCGACTGCGCCGATGAGGGCGATGAGCGCTGGGAGCATGGTTGTCCAGCGTGCAGGCCGGCCGGCTTTTTTCTCCGGTGTGAGCAGCAATCCGGCGAGTGAGCCCAGGACAAATGCATAAAGCGGGAGATGAGCTGGAAAATCAAAAAAACAGTGAATGGCGGTAACGGCCAGCGCTCCTGACGTGGAGGTGATAATGACCACAGGGATTGGCACAGCGGACTGTTTTATTCTATTACGCATTGTCACTATCACCGTGCCGGCAAGCACCAGGCCAACCAGTCCGCATTCGGCCGCAAGCTGGATGTATTCATTTTCCGCAAAAATCAGCCGGGCACCAACACTGGTCTGCCGGTATTGGGGGTAAACCATGCGCAGGGCGTTGGCGCCGGCCCCAATGAGGGGATAATGGGGCCAGACCCGCAGCGACTCCTGCCATTCATGAAGCCGGCTGTTAACGCTGTCGAGTTTTGCCGGATTATGAATTCCGGCCAGGCGTTCCCGCACGACGGGGCTTTGCGTCAAAAGCAGACCGCTGCCTGCCGCCAACAAGCCCAGAAAGAGGAGGCCCCAGAGCCAATAGTGTCGAAACGCAATCAGCAGGGATGTCGTGATCAGCCCGACAACCATGGCTAACATCGCCCCGCGTGACAGCGACATGAAGACGGCTCCAGCCATGAGGCTGGTGAGGGCCAGGTTGAAACTGGCGGCAACCCAGCGCCGGGTAATGAGGTAATGAACGGTCAGTGCCAGGGCAACCGGGCAAAGCATGGCCACAAAGCCGGCGAAGTGGTTGCGATTAAGGAAGCACCCTACCGGTGAGGTTGGTGCATGGGGGATCTGGATAAACCACCAGAGGGTGTCGCCCTGCGGGATGATCCATTGGCCAAGATATCCCGCAACCCCAACCGCTGTGCCCAGAACTGCCAGAAAGCCAAGAAACAGGATCTTTGTTTTTTGGGGTAGCGCGGCGGTAAGGAGGCCTGCGCTAATGGCGGCCGCCAGCAGGAGAAAAAAACGGAGTGTGCCAGCCCGGTTCCGGCTCAGACAGAACCAGGGGTCTTCCATCAGGGCTGGGGCTCCGGCGTGTGCCGCTTCCTGGAGCGAGGTAATCACCTTTTGATTTTGTTCGTGCCGGAGGGATCCTGAAAGCCAATCCAGGGCGGGGGGTAGGGGGAGAGCCGTGATGAGAATAAAGAGAAGTATGAGTGTAAGAGTGAATTCGAGAGAAGGCGTAACCCACCCCCGGCCCCTCCAGGGAGGGGAGTTTGGAACGTCTGGTTCCCCTCCTTGGAGGGGTAAGGGGTGGGTAGGCTTCCGCAGGGAGACAATACAGGCCAATGTGCTGGTGGCAATCGCCACAACGCCGACCGTTAACGGGAAAAGGCCGCCGCCGCTAATGGTCAGGAACAGTAAAGAGGCTACTAGCGTAATAAATATTGCCATTGGCATCATAAATTGAATTTGAAATCCGAAAGATCGGACAGGATTTCGTCTGCCATGCTCACATCCTGAGGAGGGTGTCCTTTGCGGCGCAAGGCGATACAGTGCATTTTGGCGGCTTTGGCCGCACGTACGCCGACGGCAGAATCCTCGAAGACCAGGCACTGGTCCGGTTCAACCCCGAAATGGCGGGCGGCCAGCAGGAAACATGTGGGGTCAGGTTTGCCGAACGGATAATCTTCGTTGCCCAGATAGAATTGAAGATACGGACGAATATCCATCAATTCGATGGCCGCCTCAATCTGCCGGCGTGTTGAGCCGGAGACGATGGCGACAGGGTGATGTTGCGCCAAGCGTTTCAACAGATCGATTGAACTATGTATCCGGATGTCCACGGTGGCGCGTAAAGATTCATAGTATTGTTGGCTTGCCTGTTCCAGAACCCAGGCCGTTTCCTTGATTGAGGGATAATCCCGGCGCAGGCGGTTGAAGACGTCGCCCCAGGATCGGCCGAACACTAATTCGCAGGCATAGGCTTCGGTTACCGGCAGACCCCGGTCGGCAATCAGCTGGTACAAGGATTTGCACCACAGTATTTCGGAGTCCAGCAAGGTGCCATCCAAATCAAATATGAACGCCTTAATCACTCTGTTCATCCAGTTTCATTAGGCCTCTCTATGCCATTTATTGCGGGTCGAACTTGTTTTCCTTCAGAGTGATCATTCCTGCCGGATCCGCGCTCACGTTGATGGTTTTGCGGATATAGTGGCGCAGCAGGGGAAAATCATCGGGCAAGCGTTTTTTCAGGTCACTCAACAAGTGCTCCTGATTGATGGCGATGGTGCTTATGAGTACGGTCGAACCAGCCTGGGCGGCGCACATCAGGCCAGCAAACTCATCAGGGGTTTTCGGATTGCTGACATAGACCAGGTCAGGTTCCAGAAATAACCCGTTCCGGATTCCTTCCGTGAGGGTGGGGATATCGGTTCCCACTTCCACCTGGACGACAATGGAGTTCCGGTGCTTAAGAAGAAATGACAGCTGATGATCTAAAATGTAAATCACTATGTTTTTGGTTTCATTCAACCTTGCAAGCGCGGCATAGATGAACCGCGTGAGGATGTCCGGCGAGGTGGCGGTGATAATCACGAACCCGCCTCCGGAAGGCGCCAGGCTTCCGTCAACCAGGGCTGACTGGGCCGGTTGGGCGAGCAGGCTTTCCAGGTTAGGGACATCAAATGGCATGCGTTGGATGGAAACAAAAATGCTGCCGCGTTGGGTCAGATAATGGATCCTGAAGCGGCCCTGTTTGGGGATCCCAAAGGCGAATATGCCTTGAACCCCCATGTCGGCAGATCCCGGGCGGCGGGCGTGACCGGCAAAGACTGCCAGCGTCTCTCGGATTTCTTCAGGGGTAAGCACGACGTTGATGACGATCCGGAATTGGTTCCCGATTTTTTCGACAGGGGGCGCCCCGGCAATCATCAAGACTTGGGAATATCGGTCAGACTCGCCAAGATAGGTCAGTATTTTCCCGGCATAGTTCATGGTTCTTTTCCTTCCGATTTAAATCCTGAATCCTTGAGAGGCACGATTTGATTGAAGACGGGGGCAGAGTTCAGATGATCCGCCTCGTCGGCAATGAAGTAGCCCTTGCGTTCGAACTGGAACCGGGTCCCTTTGGCGGCCTTCGCCAGTTCAGGCTCAACGATGGCCCTGACGATTTTCAGGGAGTCCGGGTTGAGATTGGCTTTGTAATCCCCGCCCTCCGGGACCTCTTCCGGATGCTCGACCTTGAACAGGCGCTCATAGATGCGAATCTCTGCAGGCACCCCCTGCGCGGCCGATACCCAATGGAGCGTACCTTTGACTTTCCGGCCATCCGGGGCATTGCCGCCACGGGTGGTGGGATCATAGGTGCAGCGTATTTCGTTGACCAGACCGGTTGCCGGATCCTTGGTAAAGCCGGTGCAGGTGATGAAATAGCCGTACCGCAGGCGGACTTCCTTGCCCGGTGCCAAACGAAAATATTTTTTCGAGGACTCTTCCCTGAAATCATCACGTTCAATATACAACTCACGGGTGAAGGGGATGATTCTCACGCCGGCATCCGGGTTTTCCGGATTATTGATTCCTTCGAGGAAATCGACCTGTTCCGAGGGGAAGTTTTCAATGACCACTTTAACGGGATCCAGCACCGCCATGGCGCGGTTGGCGGACTTGTTAAGTTCCTCCCGCACGCAGAACTCCAGCAGGGCGATGTCAGTATAGCCGTCAAACTTGGTGACGCCGATCCTCTGGCAGAAGTTGCGAATGGATTCCGCTGTAAACCCGCGCCGGCGCAACCCGGCAAGGGTGGGCATACGGGGATCGTCCCAGCCTTTTACCTGGCCGTTTTGAACCAACTCCAGCAGTTTGCGTTTGCTCAGGACCGTGTAGGTCACGTTCAGTCGGGCAAATTCAATCTGTCTGGGTGGGGTGGGGTTGATTTTTAATTGCTGCAAGACCCAGTCGTACAGGGGCCGGTGCACCTCGAATTCGAGGGTGCAAAGGGAGTGGGTGATGTATTCGATTGCGTCCTCGATCGGATGGGCGAAATCATAGGTGGGATAGATGCACCATTTGTCGCCGGTCCGGTAATGATGGGCCCGCATAATGCGATAGATCACCGGGTCGCGCATATGCAGATTGGGAGAAGCCATGTCGATTTTGGCCCTGACGCACAGGGTGCCGTCCTGAAACTCGCCTGCCCTCATACGGGCAAACAGGGCCAGGCTTTCTTCCGCCGGACGATTCCGGGAGGGGCTTTCTTTTCCGGGCTGCGTGGGAATGCCCCGGTAATCCTTCCACTGCTCCTGTGTGAGTTCACAGACATAGGCGCTGCCTTTGCGGATCAACTCACAGGTGTAGTCATACATCCGCTCGAAGTAGTCCGCTGAAAAATAGAAATGTTCGCCCCAGTCAAAGCCCAGCCAGTGGACATCGTTCTTGATGCTTTCCACATATTCCATGGTTTCTTTGGACGGATTGGTGTCATCCATGCGCAAATGACATTCTCCCCCGAATTCGAGGGCGGTTCCGAAGTCGATGCAGATGGCCTTGGCATGCCCGATGTGCAGGTAACCATTGGGTTCCGGGGGGAAGCGGGTTACGATCCGCTGGTGCTTGCCGCTGGCCAGATCCCCGATGATGATATCGCGGACGAAATCTGATGAAGCAGAGGGTTCAGGTGTGGTCATAAGAGTCTCCATGGTGATCTGTCGAAAGAGTTAGAGAAGATTAATGGAATTTTCCAGTCGCGCCAGCGTGCGCTCGCGCCCCATGAGGGCCAGGATTTCATAGATGCCGGCGCCGATGGCGACTCCGGTGACGGCTACGCGCAGGGGTTGGTTGAGTTTGCCTTCGCCGGTGCCGACGGTAGTTTCGGCTTGCCGGATGGCCTGCTGAATCCCTGTTTCGGAGAAGTCGCAGAGAGTCAGCTTATCCCGCAGGGCTTCCAATGCCGGCTTGACCCCCTCTTTTCTCAGAGTTTTCTGCAACGCTTTCTCGTCATATTCGATGGGGTCGACAAAAAAGTACTTCCACGTTTCGCACTGGGGATAGAGCGGGGTGCGTGATTGCATCAACTGGCAAACGGACATAAAGAGGGACTCATTGATATTTTTGCCCCAATCTAATTTTTCGATATGCCGGCGAACCTCTGCCGCAAAATAGGCCAGGGGCAATTCGGCGAGATAAAGCCCGTTCATGTGGGTCAGCTTACGGATATCCATCTGGGCCGGGCCGCTGCCGACGCGGTCAAGTGTGAAGGCGGCAATGATCTCCGCGCGGGTCATCTTTTCGCGATTCTCGCCTGGAGACCAGCCCAGCAGGGTCAGGAAGTTAAACAGGGCGTCAGCCGAAAAGCCCATATCGCGGAATTGACCGACGTAAGCGGCTCCATCCCTTTTGGAATAGGGCTTCCCCTGGGCATTCACAATCATCGGCAGATGCGCATAATGGGGAACCGGGGCGCCCAGTGCCTGATAAAGGGCGACATGGCGGAAGGTGTTTTCAACATGGTCATCGCCCCGGATGATATGGGTGATGTTCTGGGTGATGTCATCCACCACGTTGGCAAGATGGAACACGGGGGAGCCGTCTGACCGGACGATCACAAAATCCTTCACATCCTCGGCCTTCTTTTTCAGGTCACCTTTGATTTCGTCGTGGAAAGACATATCGGTGCCGGGCATCCGGAAGATGATGCATTCCCCCTGTCCGGTGCCGCCTTTGTCCTCTTTATAGGCGTGGCCTGTTTGCAGGAGTTTTTCCGCCGCCAGCCGGTGCTGCTCATGCTGGGTGGACTGGTAGAGGGGGACTTCGTCAAAGTTGAGTCCGAGCCATTCCATCGCCTTCAGAATGGTTTGGACGGCTTCAGGGGTCGATCGTTCCCGATCCGTATCTTCAATGCGCAGGAGGAACTGGCCTCCATTATGCCGGGCAAAAAGCCAGTTGAAGATGGCGGCCCGGATATTTCCAATGTGAACCTGCCCTGTCGGGCTGGGGGCAAAACGTACTCTAACAGTCATTTCCGATTCCTTTACTTTCTTTGAAAAAACCAAATCAAAATATCACAAGCCCCTTTAAGGTGCAATGCTGAGGTATTGCGCAGGGCGCATTTTAAACGAGTTATCAATTCATGGCTTGGGATCAGGCTTTCCCTGATGGTGAAATCAGTGGGTCCCTTATATGTATTCATCCCTGAACGTGGTAATTTCATTCTGCTTGACTGAGGCGCTTATGGGGAGTTATACCCAGTCAATAGGTTACGGTGTATTTAGAGTGTAGGCGTCAAGGGGAAGCACTATGGGCGAGAGCTGTATTGATGAAAAAGCTTTAGAGGTTCTGAAAGAACTTGGCGGCGTCAGTTTTGTTGTCCAGATGATAGACGTTTTTCTGGCCTATGCTCCAAAAGTTATTGGCGAGGCCCGGAATGCTCTTGCCGAGGGTAATCTTGAGCCGGTGGTGCGGATGGGGCATTCCCTTCGCTCCAGCGGGCGTAACATAGGGGCCCAGAAATTGGTGGAACTGGCGCAAACCGTCGAATCGGTCAGTCGCGCAGGCCAGTTAATTCCTTTGCCTGTGCTTCTGGATAATCTTGAAGAGGAGTTTCTTCAGGTGAAAGTCTGCCTTGAAGAAACAAAGGCTCGGTTATTGTCGTAACATCAGGTGGGTGGATGAGGATCCTCCGGCATGAGAAATGACGTCATGGTCTTTACTCTCGACGAGAAGCGGATTGCACTCCCGCTTCCGGGGGTGGCTCAACTTATCCGTTCTGCAGTGGTTACACCGCTGCCGCAGGCGCCTGTCAATGTGTTGGGCGTGATCAACGTGCAGGGTGAAAGCGTCCCGGTTCTCAGCCTGCGCCGGCTTCTCGGTTTGCCAGAACGCGAGATCGGACCGGACGCCCAGTTCATCATTTTGATAACCGCTCGGCGTCGGCTGGCCCTGGCTGTGGATGAGGTTAAAGGGGTAATGGACTGCCACGAGCAGGAGCTGACGGCGGCGGGTCAGATTCTGCCGGGCTTGGAGTGTGTGAAAGGGGCGGTCCGAACCAGCGACGGGACGATCCTGATCAAGGATCCTGATTTGTTTTTCTCGTTTTCCGACGAACGACTTTGGAACGAGTCGATAACATCCCGTGCGAAACTTCCGGAGCCGCCGACTCAAGATCAGACGGGGTTTGATGTCATGGGCTTCACTCTGATGAATGAACATTACGGGATTGAAACGGCCCATGTGCGGGAAGTTTACCCGGCCATGAAAGTGACTCCCATTCCCTGTACCCCCCATTTTGTGGTCGGGGCGATCAACGTACGCGGGGATATCATCGCGGTGATCAACCTTAAAACCTATTTTGAACTTCCGGTATCTGAGTCTTCAAGTTCAGGCGAGGTCATCATTGTGGAGGCGGGCGACTCCCTTTTTGGGGTTTTGGCCGACAGCACCATCGGTGTGTCTTTCATTTACCACTCCGATATTCAGGCGCCTTCCCCCGCCTTGTCCGGTATTAGGGCGGAGTCCCTGAGAGGCGTCACCAGGGATCAGATGTTTGTTCTCGATATTCCCGGGATGTTGGCAGATAAGAAACTATGGGTCCACGAGGAGGTTGCCGTATGAACAATCAACGACAGAATCGGAAGAGATCGCTCATGGGCGTTTGGCTGAAGTGGTTTATGTCGGGGCTGGCAGGGGGGGCGGTTCTGCTGGCAAGTCCGGTCTTGGCGGAAGAGGCTGGACAGGCGCAAATAGCGGGAGCGGGACAGGAGCCCAAAAATCTGAAATATATGACGCTCGACGAATTGATGAAGGTGGAGGTCGCTACGTGTACCACCGCCTCCAAGAAGGAGGAAAAGGCCACCGATGCTCCGGCCACCGTGATTGTGATCAGTGCCGCGGACATCCGGATGCGCGGTTATGCCACCCTGAAGGACGTGCTGCGTGACCTTCCCGGGATGGAAACCCGGGAATACTATTTTGCGGAAGACGGCACGGAGGTTCCCGTGCGCGGCATTGTCGGCAACAACAAGATCGTGGTGCTGGTCAATGGCATGCGTGTCAATCCTCCCGGTGGCGAGAATTTTCCATTCCGCAGTGACTTCAGCGTTAGGAACGCGGCGCAGATTGAGGTGATCTATGGTGCGGGCTCCACGCTTTACGGCCGTGATGCGGTGTCCGCCGTCATCAACATCATCACGAAGAAACCCGTGGAAGGTGTCACCGGAGAAGCGGGAGTGGCGGGGGGGCTTCATAATGAACGCGAAGCCTGGGGTTCGTTTGGTGGCATTCTTGACAAGGCCGGGCTCGTCCGGCTGAGCGGCATGATCCAGTACCATGACTCCGACCTGACGCGGCTTGACAGGGAATATCCGGGCTGGTGGCAGACCTATCGTGATGTCGCCCAAGCGAAGGGCGCGGGTCTGACTCCCACGCGAAGTGACTACGGCTTGAACACCTTCGCACGGCTTGAAGCCGCTGACTTTTCGCTGCAAACCTGGTATCGGGATTCAAGGCGCAGCAGTTCAGACAGCATGGCTCCTGCGTTCGGGTTTATTCCGGAGGCGTTGTGGGAGGACTCCTCCTCCGTGACGGAGGCCAGATACCTGACCCGCTTTACCGACAAGGTGCGCCTGGACTCTGCCGTGACTTTCAACCGCTACGAGGTCGATCCGTCAACCCGTTATGTCTGGGAAAATCCAGTGGACACGAAATCATGGTATTACAATGACTACAAGTATGCGCGCGGGCTATCCTATTCTGTCGAAGAGACCCTCAAGGTGGAATTCTCCAGGGACGTTTCGGTGCTGGCTGGCGTCGATGCCGCCCACTACGATATCGTGCCGAAATGCACGGTACCCGGCGGGGCGCATGGCTCCATCGGGGACATCATGGAGGAAGGCGGGAGCTTTCAATATTACAGGGCGGACGGAAGTGGTCCCTATGGGATCCCCCGGGTCTATAATCAGAAGTATGAGATGTACGGGGCGTATCTGGAAGGTGACTGGAGGGTTATGGAGCGGGTGAAAGTCCTGGGTGGTCTCCGTGTGGATAAAGACACGCGGATAGACGATCCGTCCCTCACTCCGCGTGCTGGCGCCCTTTGGAATGTGAGCGATGAGCTGACGGTAAAATACAACTACTCCACCGCCTACATTTCCCCGGCCGCGTATTTTGCAGACAACGTCTACATGAATAATTACCAGATCAGCACGGCAAACCCCGGCTTGGAGTCTGAAAAATCGAGGACCCATGAGGTTGACTTCAACTATGCTAAAAAGGACTTCCAATTCGGGTTGGCCCTGTATCATGGCGACCAGGAAAACCTGATCCAGATTTCCGACCGGAATTTGCCGCTGAACGTCATTGAAACCGTTTATCTGGATTCAGCGCGCACCCAGCCAATAAACCTGATCCGGTCGGCCAATGGTGGCACAAGCGCCAATCAAGGGGTGGACTTCTATGGCCGGGCGAACTTCGGGTCGGTCAGCCCCTGGTTCTCCTATTCCTACACGACTTTTGAAATGGAGACCGACGGCAAGATGACCGGTTTGCCGGGTATTTCGCATCATAACGGGCGTGTGGGGTTGACCTGGGCTGTTACGTCAAAACTGTTCGTCACGCCGAGCCTTGTGATCAGGTCTACTCCTGAAAACGTGCAGGCCGGGGCATTGGGACACGAACTGGAAACACCCTGGCAGGCAAACGTCTACGCGTTGTATCATCTCTCGAAGTCCTTGGATCTCTATGCGGACCTGCGTAATGTTACCGATCATCACTATGCCTTGAACGGGCTTTACGGCACGGCTGTTCCCCAGGAAACCTTGAGTGGCGTCATAGGAGTGAAAGCAAATTTCTAATTATGAATGCACATATCCAGTCAGAAATCATTTTATCGCGGACCGCCGGAATCCGGCCCGGCCAGCGGATGGTTGTTGCTGTCCTGCTGGCGGTGATGGGCTGGTTTGGTCTTCCCGCATTTACTGTAACGGCCGCTTCTGAAGTGTATAAGGAATACGAAGTCAAAGCCGTGTTTCTCTTTAACTTCGCCCAGTTCGTGGAATGGCCACAGGAGGCCTTTCCGGAGGCTGCTACCCCCCTGTGCATCGGCGTGTTGGGGGATGATGCTTTTACCGGCATTCTTGAAGGGATGGTCAAAGGGGAGAGGGTCAAGGGGCGGGCTCTGGTGATCAAGAGGCTTCGTGATATGGCCGATGTCACGACATGTCACGTGCTGTTCGTCAGCAGGTCAGAGGAATCCCGCCTGTCAAAAATTTTCAGTCTTCTGAACAATGCGGGTGTTTTGACCGTGGGGGAGTGCAAAGATTTTGCCGCCCGGGAGGGAGTCATCAATTTCTTCCTTCATGAGAATAAAATCCGGTTTGAAATCAATCCTGAGGCGGCGCGCAGGAAAGGACTCAAGATCAGTTCGCAGTTGTTGAGTCTCGCCAGAATTATTGAGACGGATCCCACCAAGGAGAGGCGCTAAACATATGAACTGGTTCCGGAATCTATCAATCAAGGGTAAGTTGATCCTGGCCATGCTGTTGACCAGCACCACCATCCTGGTGCTGGCTTGCACGGCGTTTGTCGCCTACGAAATGCTTACGTTCAGGCGTGGGTTGAATCTCGAGATGAACGTTCTCGCCGATGTGTTGAGCCGCAACATTCCTGCGGCCCTGCAATTCGATGATCCGTCCGCTGCTGAAGTCACCCTCCACGCCCTGCAGGCGGAGCCGCATGTGGTTGTTGCCTGCCTTTACAAGGGAAATGGTGGTCGGTTTGCCTCCTATCACCGTAATGGTGACAAGGTAATGCCGCCCGAAAAAGCTGGTCCGGATGGATCCGTTTTCCGCGCTGATCACCTGGAGATCATCCGGCCTGTCATGATGAACGACAAGCGGGTTGGATCTCTTTATCTCCGGGTGGATCTGGAGGGGATTCGTGAGCGTATTAACCTGTATGTCAGCATTGTCATCATGGTGCTGATCAGCGCCTTTATCCTGACATTGGCCCTGGCGGCGGCGCTCCAGCGCGTGATTTCAAAGCCCATCCTGGCCCTGGCGGACACCGCCAAGATCATTAAGGAACGGAAAGATTATTCCGTTCGCGTTGAGGTTTATGGACAGGACGAAATAGGCCAGCTTACTGATGCGTTCAACCAGATGCTGGGGGAAATCCAGGCGGGCCAGGAGACGATTCAGAAGGCGAACAAGTCGTTGCTGACTCAGGCCGGCCAGATCATGGATGGCGTCGGAATTTTGAGTTCATCCGCCAAATCGATCCTCGGGTTCAGCAGCCAGTTGGTGGCTAATGCCGCCGATACCGTCACATCCGTGGTCGAGACCACGACTACTGTGGACGAGGTGCGGCAGACCGTGCAGTTGACAACCAGAAAAGCAGGACAGGTGGCCGAAGGCTCGGCCAACGCGAACCAAATCTCCCAGGCAGGCAAGAAGGCGGCCGAGGAGGCTGCGGAGGGGATGCGCCGTATCCGCACGCAGATGGATGCGATTGCCACCAGCATGCTCCGCTTAAGCGAGCAGGGCCAGACCATTCAGCAGATCATTGCGACGGTCGAGGACTTGGCGGCCCAGTCCAACGTGCTGGCGGTGAACGCCTCCATTGAGGCGGCCAAGGCCGGCGAACAGGGGAAAGGGTTTGCCGTTGTGGCCCAGGAGGTCAGAAGCCTGGCGGAACAGTCCAAGCAGGCCACTTCTCAGGTCCGGGCGATCCTGAAGGATATTCAGGCTGCCACTTCGATTGCCGTGATGGCCACCGAACAGGGGACGCGTGTGGTGGAGACAGGAGTCAAACAGTATGCCGTGGCAGGAGATTCCATTCTCGCCCTGGCACGAAATGTCATGGAGGGAGCCAACGCGGTGACGCAGATTGCCGCGTCAAGCAAACAGCAACTGGCGGGTATGGATCAGGTGGCATCGGCTATCCAGAGCATCAAGGTGGCGGCTGACCAGAATGCGGATAGCGCGAGGGAGTTGGAAACCTCCGCCCAACACCTAAATGAACTGGGCCAGAAGTTGAGGGAACTCGTCGTGCATTATGAAGGGAAGGAGACCGCCACGTGAACAGGGAATCTGATCAACCGGGGGTTGGGCAGTACACGACTTTCGCCAGGGTGTCGGGCGGGATCGTGCTGGCCTTGGCCGTTCTGGTTTTGATCGGCTGGCGCTTTGATTATCCACTTCTGACAAGCGTCTTGCCAGGTTGCAAAGCCATGAGCCCCCTGTCGGCGCTTGCTTTCCTTTTTGCGGGGGGGGGGCTGCTTTTATGGAATATCTCCCGTCCGGTTCGAAAGCGGGTGCGTCAAATCGCCATCGGAATGGGGGCGGTAGTGGTGCTGATCGGACTGTTCCGCCTGCTGGAAATTGTGTTCCATGGGGAATGGTGTTTTAATGCCATGTTTCCCCTGGAGGTGACCCACATGGCTCCCACCACGGCGGTCGCGTTCATACTGCTCGGGCTCGCCCTGTGCACCATGGGGGTTGAAACGCAGCGTGATGTCAGCCTAGTTGAATTGCTCGTCCTGATGCCGATTTTAATCGCGTTGCTGGTTTTGGTGGGGTACGGGTATCGGATACAACCCTTGTATTCCGTCAATTCAGCCGTGCCCGTCGCCTTCACTTCGGCGATGCTGATCATGATCCTTTCAGCTGGCATCCTCTATTCCTCTCCGGACCGGGGCCTGATGGGCCTGATGACCCGCAAAACGGCTGCGGGGCGCATGGCGCGCCACTTGCTGACGGGCAGCATGGTTCTTTTGTTCGTCTTGGGCTGGCTTCGTCTGGAGGGGGAGCGGTCGGGCCTGTACAGTTCGGAGGTCGGATTAGCCCTGTTCATGATGGCGAATATCGTGCTTTTGGGAGTGCTTATTTTCCGGAATGCCAATCAACTGCGCCGGACGGAAATTGCACATGAAGTGGAAGATGACACCCTGCGCAAGGAACACAAGGAATTGGAGTCCCATGCCGAGGAACGGACGCGTGATCTGGCGCGGGTGGTGGCTGAACTGAGCAATGGTATTGCCATGCTCATGGACGTGGCTCGTGACGTCATGACCGTCAGCAATCAGATGAGTACGGGGGCCGCTGAGACGGCCACGTCTGTGGCGCAGACCGTCACCACTTTTGAAGAGGTCCGCCAGACCGTGCGGATGACCACCCAGGACGCGGGACAGGTGGCCGCGAGCGCCTTGCAGGCTGCCAGGATTTCCCGGGAGGGGAGGAACTCCACCGAGGAGGCGATTGCCACCATGCAGCGTATCCGTGACGAAATGGATGCCATTGCCGAAAGTATGATGCGGCTGAATGACCAGACTCAGGCCATTGGCCAGATTATCGACGCCGTGAATGCCCTCGCCGCGCAATCCAATCTCCTGGCTGTCAATGCCGCCATTGAGGCATCGAAGGCGGGGGAACGGGGCAAGGGATTTTCTATTGTTGCCCAGGAGGTGAGGAATCTGGCTGATCAGTCCCGGCGGGCGACGCACCAGATCGGGATGATTCTGAATGACATCCAGAAGGCAACCCACCTGTCAATCACAGCGATTGAGCACGGGCGCAAGGCGGTGGAAACGGGAGTGTCTCAATCCGTGCTGACCGGCCATTCCATTGAAACGCTTGCCGCCAGCGTGAGCTCAGCGGCGGAGGCGGCGTCTCATATCGCGAACGCCAATCAGCAGCAGCTCGATGGGGTGGATCAGGTCTCGGTTTCCATGTCGAACATCAGGGAGGCGACGACCAACAGCCTCTCCAGTTCCCGGCAGATGGAAGCCGCCGCGCAGCATTTAAAGGAACTGGGCCAGAAACTTGAGCAAGTGGTTGTCCAATACAAGGTCCCGTAAATATGAACAGGCAGGAGGAAGAACTGTTGACGGCACTGAGGGCGGAATTCGCCGTCGAGGCCGTGGAGCATCTTCGCGCGATTACGGACGGCCTTATGGAATTGGAAAAAGGGTCGAATCCCGACCGTCAGATTGTGGTGTTGGATAACATCTGTCGACAGATCCACAGCCTGAAAGGGGAATCCCGGGCGGTTAATTTTAAGGACATTGAGATCCTTTGCCATGCCCTGGAGAGTGTTTTGCTGGCCTGGAAGCCGCGTGGGTCTACGCCTTCACCGGACTCCTTTGATACGCTGCACGAGGCGCTGGATTCGATTCGGACGATGCTGGCAACGGAAGGGGCGATGGGCCAACGTCAGCGGGATGAGGTGGTGGCCAAACTTGCGCAGCTCAGCACGGCCCCTGGGGCTGTTCCCGCCCATCCGACGCGGCCTGAACCTGCCCACCCTGAACCTGATGCGGTTCAGTTGCCGGCGGAGGGCGGAGAAACGCGGCCTGAAGAAACCGTGCGGATTCCTTTGGCGCGGCTCGAGACGCTCCTGCTGCAATTGGAGGAGATGTTGGAGGTGAAACTGACCATGATCCAGCGGGCGGATGCCCTGCGGGCGGCGGTGGCCCTCAGTGAGCAGGGAAAACGACAGGCTGCGAAAATAAACGCTGAAATCCGGTTACTGGAAGGGGCTCAGACCGGCCAGGCAGCTATCTTGGACGAGGTGCTGGAGCGCCATAAAGCCACGGTCAGCACGCTCGGGGATACCCTTGCCAGCCTTGCGCTGGGGGCCGACCAGGATGCCCATGCGGTGAGCCTGCTGGTTGATAACCTTCTCGGCCAATCCAAGCGACTCCTGATGCTGCCTTTCAATACCCTGTTGGGGATGTTGCCGAGACTGGTCAGGGATCTATGTCGTGACCAGGGCAAGGATGCGGAGATTGTCATCCGGGGAGGGGATATTGAGATCGACAAGCGAATCCTCCAGGAGTTGAAAGACGCCGTCATACACCTGATCCGCAACTGTGTGGACCACGGGATAGAGACGGTGGCGGTGCGGGAACAGAAAAATAAGCCGGGTCGGGGAACCATAACCGTGGAGATCCTGCCGTTGGATGCCGGAAAAGTGGAACTGGTGATTCGGGATGACGGAGCCGGGATTGATGTCGAGGCGGTGAAAAAAGCGGCCGTCAAACTGGGTGTGATTTCGGCCGCCAGCGCGGCGCACCTGTCCAGGGACATGGCTTTATCCCTGATATTCCAGTCTTCGGTTTCGACCAGCAAAGCTGTGACCGCCGTCTCGGGGCGCGGGCTTGGGATGGCGATCGTGAAGGAGCGGGTGGAAGCGCTCGGAGGCCGGGTAACGGTGGAAACCAGTCCGACGACCGGGAGCACATTCAGGATTACGCTGCCCCTTACCCTGACCACGTTCCGCGGGACCTTTGTGGACGCCGCCGGCCAGTGGTTCATTCTTCCCTCTGCCAGCGTGGACCGGGTCGCCCGGGTCCGGCGGGACCAGATCACGATAGTTGACAGCCGGGAGGAGCTTTCCCTGGACGGTCATACCTTTGGGTTCGTGGGGCTGGCGGATATACTGGGGTTACCTTTGCCGGGCAGGCCGGCAACAGCGTCTAAGCCCCTGGTCTCGATAGGGATCGTGGGGGTCGGTGACAAGCGAATCGCCCTCGGGTTTGATGAAGTTCTGAATGAGCAGGAAGTGCTGGTGAAGTCATTTATGAAACCGCTTTCCCGTGTTCGCAATGTAGCTGGCGCAACGGTTCTTGCCTCTGGCCGCTTGGTGCCAATCCTTAATGTGGCCGACCTGCTAAAGTCAGCGGCCGCCCTCACCAGCACTCCCGCCGCCCACCCCTTGGAGCGGCAGACGGCCCGCCTTCTGGTTGTTGAGGATTCCATCATTTCGCGGATGCTGTTCAAGTCCATTCTGGAGTCTGCCGGGTATGGGGTGAAAACGGCGGTTGACGGTGAGGGGGCGTGGGAGGCGATGGAGAAAGAGCATTTTGACGCCGTGGTTTCGGACATTGATATGCCCCGGCTGAACGGGCTTGAGCTCACCTACCGGATCCGGCATGACAAACGTTTCGGTGCGACACCCGTCATCCTGGTCACCGCGCTGTCGTCGCCGGAGGATCGTACTCGCGGGTTCGAGGTGGGCGCCGACGCGTACATTGTTAAAAGCAGTTTCGAACAGAGCGATCTCCTTAATGTGCTCAGAAGGCTGGTGTGACCCATGGACTCAAAGAGGATCAATATTCTGATTGTGGATGATTCTCCCATCTTCCAGAAGCTCTATACGCTTCTGTTCCGGACCGATCCCGAACTCCGGGTCATTGGTGCCGCCAACAATGGCGCGGAGGCGCTTGCGTTTGTAGCGAGTCAGAGGCCGGATGTGATTTTGATGGATCTCCAGATGCCCGTGATGAACGGGTATGAGGCCACGCGGCGCATCATGGAAACCGATCCCATCCCGATTGTCATCTGTAGCGCCAGTTCCCAGCACGATGATATCAACAAGACGTTTCAGGCGGTGGAAGCCGGGGCCGTGGCGTTCATTAACAAGCCGGCCGGTCCGGGTCATCCGGATTTTCAGGGCGCCGTGGCCAATATGATCCAGACCATCAAGCTGATGGCGGAGATCAAACTGGTGAAACGGATGCGGCGGCCTGGCGGAGTGCGGATGGAAGGATCCCGGCTGACGCCCGGTGCGATGCCGGTTGCCAGCGCCCCCCGCGTGATTGCCATTGGTGCCTCGACCGGGGGCCCCCTGGTGCTGCAAACAATCCTTGGGCTTTTGCCCGGGGATTATCCCGCCCCTCTGTTGATTGTTCAGCACATTGCTGAGGGCTTTGTCGAGGGCCTGGCGGAGTGGCTGCAAAACACCACAGGTATTCCGATTCACATTGCCGAGCATAATGTCAGGGCATTGCCCGGGCATGTCTACCTGGCGCCGGACAATGCTCATCTCGGGGTGGGGGCAGGCGGGCGGCTGGTGATTAGCGGGGAGGAGGCTGAGAACGGCCTCCGTCCGGCGGTATCCTACCTGTTCCGGTCCGTGGCCATGATTTACGGCCCTTCTGCCGTGGGCGTTTTGCTGACGGGTATGGGAAAGGACGGAGCACAGGACTTGAGGAAGATGAAGGAGCGGGGCGCGATTACGATCGCTCAGGACAAGGAGAGTTCACTGATCCATGGGATGCCGGGCGAGGCGATTCGCCTGGGGGCGGCGGGTCATGTGCTTCCGCCTGAAAAAATTTCCGCCCTGTTGGCGCAGTTGGTGAACCCGAAAGGAGTGTCGCCATGAACAAGCCGCTCAAGGCTCTGGTCATTGAGGATTCCGAGAGCGATGCCCTTCTGTTGCTCGGGTATTTACGGCATGGTGGGTATGAGCCACAGTTTCGCCGGGTTGACAGCGCGACGGAGCTTGAGGATGCGCTCAAGCAGCAGAAGTGGGATATCGTTTTCTCCGACCACAATATGCCGGGGTTCAGTTCCACGGAGGCCCTTGAAATGGTCAGGGCTGTCAATGCAGACATTCCTTTTCTGATCGTGTCCGGGAGCATCGGCGAAGAAGTGGCCGTGGCCGCCATGAAGGCCGGTGCTCAGGATTACCTGATAAAGGGGCATCTGGCCCGTCTGGTTGCGGCGGTGGACCGGGAACTGCAGGATGCTGAAGAACGCCGTGGCCGCCGGGTGGCGGAACGTAATCTGCTGTCCCGTGAAGAGGAACTCCGTATTGCCCGGGAAATCCAGCAACAGCTCTTTCCTGCAGCCTCCCCCGCCCATGCTGGTTATGACATGGCGGGTGCCTCGTGTCCTGCCGAGGCTACTGGCGGTGATTATTTTGACTTCATTGCCGGCCCGCACGGTGAGATTTTTGTCGTGGTGGGGGATGTCACCGGGCATGGCCTCGGGCCGGCCCTGCTCATGACGGATGTCCGCGCCTATCTGAGGGCCTTGGTTCTCTCAAACCGGAACCTTGAGGAGATTATGGTTCAGGCCAGACATCTCCTGATAGAAGACCTGGGTACTGACCGGTTCATTACCCTGTTGTGTGCCCAACTTATTACCGCATCCGGAACTTTGGACTATATCAATGCCGGACACCCCGTCGGCTATGTCATTGCTCCTGACGGCCATGTCCGTGGTGAACTGGTTGCGAAGGCACCGGCTTTGGGCATTGATGCGGAGAACGAAAGCCTGGTTTCCAGCCGTGTGATCATTGAAAAAGGAGATCTGGTTCTGCTTCTCACCGATGGGGTATTGGAAACGACTTCGCCTGCCGGCGAGGAATTCGGGGTGTCCCGTGTCCTGGAAGTAGTCAGGCGGGAGCGGCATCTGTCTTCAGCGGAGATCATCCGGGTGCTGTTTGATGAGGTCAGGCGTTTCAGCGGCACCAACAACCTCCAGGATGATATCACAGCGGTGGTAGTCAAATGCCAGAAACCCTTTGAAGTTGCGACTGCTGGCAGCGGTATGCCATAGTCTCCGATCCCATGGCGTGAAATGCCGGGACGGAGGTTGATTGGATGAAACGTTCATTTTTAATTTTGGCGGTGATGGCTCTGGCATTTGATACCAAAGGAGGGGCTGTCACCCTTGATGGTGTGGCCGCTTATGTGGATGATACCGTAGTTACGGTCGGGGAAGTCAACGAAGCCATTGGCCCGGCTTTGCCACAATGGCGCCAGATCTACGAAGGTGCTGAACTGGCGGCGAAAATCAAGGAGGCGTATGGGGAGGCGCTGGATGACCTGATCAACGCCAAATTGATCCTGAAAGCCTATGAGGCGGATACGAAGATCAACAAGGACGGTGTCGAAAAGTATGTTGAGAAAAAGGTGACTGACTTCATTCAGGATCGTTTCGGCGGGGATCGGCAGGAATTTCTCAAGGCGCTTCGCGAGGAAAAGCTTTCCGTGGAAGAATGGCGCCGCCGCATGCGGGAGCGGGTCATTGTCAGCATGATGAGAAGCCGTGAGGTGGACTCCAAGGTCGTGATTTCACCCCGGGATGTCCGTGAGATTTATGGCGCCCATCCTGAAAAATACCATCAGGAAGAACAGGTAAAGCTTCGCGTGATCCTGATTCATGGTTCCACCAATGCCACGGATTCGGCTGTGCGTGAAGCCTCTGTGGCGGCGGCGGTGTCACAACTGAAGGCCGGTGCTGATTTTTTAGAAATGGCCAAGAAGCTTTCCGAGGATGGCAAGGCGCAACAGGGCGGGGATTGGGGCTGGGTTGAGACCAAGGATTTACGTCCTGAATTGGCGGCCCCCCTGGCTGGGCTGGCCACCAATTCGGTGAGCGGCGTGATCCGCCTGGATGGTGACTATTATCTGATCAAGTTGGAGGAGCGCCGTCCTGCGGGGATTTTGCCGTTTGAGTCGGTGCGGGGGGACATCGAGAAGGAGTTGCGCCGGAAGGAAGGCCGGAAACTGACTGCGGTGTGGATTGCGCGCCTGAGAAAAGACGAGTACATCAAGGTTGTCGAGCCGGGCCCCTGAAGAGTCCGGAGCGGAGTCCATCGTGAAACTGACAAGCCCTTCCCAAGTTCTGGCGTTGCTTCATCTCCGTGGTCTCACCCCGAATACCCTGTTGGGCCAGAACTTCCTGATTGACGCCAATATTCGTGACATCATCCTGAACACCGCGGATCCCCGGCCGGAGGATGTGGTCCTTGAAGTCGGCCCCGGCCTGGGTGTGCTCACTGAAATTCTGGCCGGAAAGGCGGGTCGGGTAATCGCCGTGGAGAAGGATAGGGGCTTTTACGAATACCTGCAGGAGCAATTCCAGGCCCATCCTTCCCTCTCGCTGATGTTCGGTGATGCCCTGGACCTTGACTCTGATTTTTTTGAAAAGGAGAAAATCACCAAACTGGTTTCGAATCTCCCGTATTCGGTCGGAAGCCGGATTTTGATGAATGTGTTTACCCTGCCGCAGCCACCCGCCCTGGTGACCGTGACGCTTCAACTGGAAGTCGCGGAACGTCTGTCGGCGGCCATTGGAACTGAAGCGCGCGGGTTGATGGGGGTCTGGGCGCAGCGGGTGTATCAGGTGGAGACTGTTAAGGTGATCAGTCCGTCCTGTTTTTGTCCGCGGCCGAAGGTGAAGTCGGCGGTGGTGCTGATGAAACGCCTGCCGGATGCCGTCCTGAACACGGGCGACCGCAAAATGTTTGCCAGTTTGACGAAAGAGTCCTTTGTTTTCCGGCGCAAGCAGTTGGCCACGATCCTTTCGCGCGTGGCTCCAAAATTAGGTTTTGACCTTGAACAGGCACTTGCGGTGCTGGAGAAGATGGGGGTGGACCCTCGCATCCGGCCGGAGATGCTGGAGGTGCACCAGTGGCAGCAACTGGCGGATGGGGTGGGGGAAGGAAGGGGTTCATGAGTGGTGAAACGTTGACGCCAATGATGTCGCAGTACCGGCAGATCCGCAATAAACTGCCGGCGGATACGATTCTCTTTTTCCGGCTGGGTGATTTTTATGAGATGTTTTTTGAAGATGCCAAGGAGGCCGCCCGGCTTCTCGATATCACGCTGACGCGACGCCAGGGCATTCCCATGTGCGGGATTCCCTTTCATGCGGTTGATGGCTATCTGGCAAAGTTGATCCGGGCCGGGAAAAAAGTCGCGATCTGTGAGCAGGTGGAAGACCCTGCCATGACCAAGGGTATCGTCAGGCGCGAAGTCACGGGGATCGTAACTCCCGGTACGGTGATGCAGGATGCGATCCTGACTTCGGTGCAGAATAACTATCTTGGCGGGTTCTGTCGCAGCGGGGATGTCTTCGGGCTGGCCCTGCTTGATATTTCCACCGGCGCGTTCTGGGTGGAAGAATCAGCCGATGGCGGACTTCTGGCGGATACCCTCAAGCAGTTCGGTCCCCGTGAATGCGTGATTCCGGCGGAGCAGATGAATGATCCGGTGATGAAATCCCTGATTGCTTCTCTCGACCGGATATTGATTACCAGCAGTGAAGACTGGGTGTTCCGTTATGATGTGGCCCGGGATCGGCTGATCCGCCATTTTGCGGTTCATTCGCTCGACGGCTTCGGTTGTGAGCAGAAGGCGGCGGCGGTCGGGGCGGCCGGGGGGGTGTTGCATTATGTTCAGGATGAGCTTAAGCGTGACCTCAAGCATGTGCGCTCCCTGCGGGTGAGCAACCCTGCCGAATTCATGATGATTGATCAGTCGACCTGCATGAACCTGGATCTGGTGCCCGGACGGAACGAAGAACGCCGCGGCTCGGTGACGTTGCTGGGTACGCTGGACGAAACCAAAACCCCGATGGGCGCCCGCTTGATGCGGGAGTGGATTTTGCGTCCGCTGGCCGATGTGGCTGGTATTGAACGCCGGCTGGATGCGGTTGAGGCCTTGATGCGGGACCGGACATTGCTGCACGATATCCGCGAGCGCTTCACGGGGATTCGTGACTTGGAGCGGTTAGTGGCGCGCTTGAGCGCGGGCAGCGGAAACGGGCGTGACTTGCGGGGGATGGGCTCGTCCCTGGCGGCCCTGCCGGAACTGCGGAGTCTGGTGGTAGAGCATCCCGTGGCGCTTTTAAAGCAACTGGGCGGTGAGATGAGGCTGTTGCCGGAACTGGCTGAGTTGATTCAGCGGGCTATCGAAGATGAACCGCCGGTCGCCTTGAAAGAAGGTGGCATTATCCGCAAGGGGTTCAGCCCCTTACTGGATGAGCTGCGCATGGCGGCCAGCGAAGGACGTCAGTGGCTGGCGGAGTTCCAGACCCGTGAGCAGGCCCGGACCGGCATCAAAACGCTGAAGGTCCGCTTTAACAGGGTGTTTGGCTATTACATTGAAATTTCAAAGGGGCAACTGGCCAACGCGCCGGACGATTACATCCGCAAGCAGACCCTGGTGAACGGGGAGCGGTTTGTGACGCCGGAACTCAAGGAATATGAGCGGAAGATCACCGGGGCGCAGGAACGGGCGGAAGCCCTGGAATATGAACTTTTTGTCGAGATCCGGGACAAGGTGGTGGAACAGACCGCCGCGATTCAGCAAACGGCAACTGCCCTGGCCTGGACGGATGTGCTGTCCAGTCTGGCTGAACGGGCTGTGATGGGGCGCTATGTCAGGCCGCGTATTTCGGCGGATGACAAAGTTTCCATCAAGGATGGCCGGCATCCGGTGATCGAGCGCATGTCGGATGCCGAACGGTTTGTGCCCAACGACACCCTGCTGAATTGTACTGATTCGCAGTTAATTGTGCTGACGGGCCCCAATATGGCCGGAAAGTCCACCTATATCCGGCAGGTGGCTTTGATTGTGATCATGGCGCAGATGGGCTCCTTTGTGCCGGCCGCCTCGGCGGAGATCGGGGTGGTGGATCAGGTGTTTACCCGCGTAGGCGCGAGTGATGACATCGCCAGGGGCCGCAGTACGTTTATGGTTGAGATGCAGGAGACGGCCAATATTCTCAACAATGCCACCTCACGGAGCCTGATTATCCTGGACGAAATCGGGCGGGGCACCAGCACCTTTGACGGGATCAGCATTGCCTGGGCAGTCGCGGAGTATCTGCACAATAGTCCAAAGGCCAAGGCGAAGACCTTGTTTGCGACCCATTATCATGAACTGACGGATTTGGCGCTGACCATGAACGGGGTCAAGAATTACAATGTCGTGGTTCGTGAACGGAATGACCAGATTGTTTTTCTGCGCAAGATTGTGCCCGGCGCGGCCGATAAGAGTTATGGGATTCAGGTCGCCCGGCTGGCTGGCCTGCCCGGCGAAGTAATCGATCGCGCCAAAGAAATCCTCGCCAACCTTGAAGAGGGCGAATTCAGCGAGGCCGGCCAGCCTAAACTCGCCCGCCAGAAACGCAAAAGCCGCGATTCCGCCCAGTTGGCATTGTTCTGAATTCTGGATTCGCTCCCCTGTCATCACGCAAAAGCGGTGTAATTGCAAAAATGTCATGAATTATTTTCTGACGACAAAATTGTCCTTAATTCATTGCCTAAAATCGTAGCACTTTTTCTTGCTGTGAACTCATTCATATATTTGTTTGTCGATGTAAGATGCTTATCATAAATGCATTAGCGGCACAGTGCTGTGGTGTTTGCAAGCCGGTTCATCGCGTTCTCATCAAATTGGTACACCCTTTGCTATCCCAAGCTTCGTGACTTGGGGGCGTGCAAAATGAAAGCAGAGGGTATCTGAATATGCGATTGACAGGCTGTTTTAAGTGGATTTTTGCGTTGATGTTGCTGCCCGCGGTATTATGGGCTGGGGATGACATTTCCATCGCAACGTCGGCGGCAGTTGTCCCCGGCATCAATGGGGCGGACACCGTGTGGGTGCTGCTTTCCGCCGCCTTGGTGATGCTGATGACGCCGGGGTTGGCCTTTTTCTATGGAGGGCTGGTGCGGCGCAAGAATGTGCTGTCGATTCTGATGCAGTGCTTCATGATGCTGAGTGTCATAAGTCTGCAGTGGGTCTTTTGCGGCTACAGCCTGTCGTTTGGTCCTGATCTCTTCGGAGTCGTGGGCAGTCTTGACTGGGTGGGGCTGAAGAATGTGGGGATGGAAGCTTCCTCGTATGCCCCGACAGTACCCCATACAGCCTTTGTGATATTTCAAATGATGTTTGCCGTGATCACACCGGCGTTGATTATTGGAGCCTTTGCGGAGCGCATGCGGTTTGCCGCCTTTGTCATTTTCAGTCTTCTGTGGACCACGCTGGTGTATGATCCGGTGGCGCATTGGATGTGGGGGCAGGGTGGTTTTCTGGGAACTCAGG